>JBDTNP010000120.1:0-1628 GCA_039933695.1 Betaproteobacteria bacterium
TCCGCCACCGCCAAAAAGCCGGGCGAAGATGCGTTTGGGTGCCGCCTTGCCGGCAGTCGGCGCGGCCGCGCCGGCAGCGACTTTGTAACGATTGCACGCCGCGCCGCTCGGCTCGCGCAGCGTCTTGTGCTGCGCCTTGGCGCGCGTTTCCATTTCGGCCTGGTGCTCCTTTTCGTAGGCCTCGCATTCAGCCAGCGTCTTGAAGCTCTGCAGCTTCTTGCGGTGCGCAGCGCGCTCGTCATCGGTCATCATGCTGCTGGGACGCACCGCCGAGTCATCAGCCGACGCCGTCTTCGTCTTCATCTTCGTCTTGGGTTCGCCGCCGCCCTTGGCCTCGATCTTCCTGGCCATCGCCGCCCGCTTCTTGTCCTGCGCCTTCTGGTAGGCATCGGCCTTGCCGGTCATGTCCTTGGTGCCGACGCTCTTGGCAGCGGCGGCGCCTTTCACCGGCGCGGGGTGGGTGACGGCGTCCTTTTTGGCCGGTTCGCTTGGAGCGGTGGCGGGGGTCGCCGTTTGCGCCAGCGCGCATTCGCCGGCCAGCAGAGCGGCCATTCCGAAAATCAGATATTTCATCGTTGCCTCACCATGGTGGTTGAATAGGAAAATAGGTTATTTTGCCTGAAGCGGACCGTGTCTGACTGGCCCCACTGCCGTTTCGTTCCACACCAGCGCGACATCCGGCTGGCGCCGTACCAGACGCTCGAGCGCGCGTTTCTGCGCCGGCGTGCGCACACATCCTTGCAACGTCACGAACTTTCGTGTCGTCGTGATCCAGATGCTCGCGTCGCGAAAGCGCGGATCGTTGCGAATCGCCCCCGCGACGCGCGCGTTGATTTCCGGGTCGTGCTTGTAGCTGCCGCCGCACTCGCAGGTGCCGGCGAGACAGCACGACGTTCCCCGCTCGATGCGCTGGTGCGCCTGCCCGCGCATCTGCTCAGGAGTCAGCATCGGCGGCGGTACCGTCGGGCAGGCGGCGAATCCCGCCGTTGCCTGCTCGAAAGGATCGAGCTGATAGCTGTCTGTGGCGAACAGCGCCAGAGGAAGCGCTGCGGCGGCAGCGAGCAGAGCAAGACTTCGCAGCGCGGGCATTCGCATCAGCATTCACCGTCGCCGATCAACGTCCGCCGCCGTCAATCGGTTGACATCGATGACAGGCGGCATACGGCGGTTGGCGGCCGAAGGACCCCCTTTTGCTACAATCCGCCATCTTCTGAACGGGCCGAATCCGTCCGCGATGGCGCTGCTTGAAATCCAGAATGTGACGCGCCGGTTCGGCGAGTTCACTGCGGTCGACGGCGTCAGCATCGACATCGAGGCCGGCGAATTTTTCACCCTGCTCGGGCCCTCCGGCTGCGGCAAGACGACATTGCTGCGCATGATCGCAGGATTCGACCTGCCCGACGGCGGGCGCATCTTGCTCAACGGCATCGACCTGGCCGACCGGCCGCCCGAAGAACGGCCGGTGCGCACGGTATTCCAGAGTTATGCGCTGTTTCCGCATATGACGGTCGAGGGCAACATCGCATTTCCGCTGCAAATGGCGAAGGAGCCGGCGGCGGAGATTCCCGGCAAGATCCGCGAAGCCCTCGAGGATGTCCGCCTGACGGGCTTCGGCAAACGCTATCCGC
>JBDTNP010000121.1:0-4157 GCA_039933695.1 Betaproteobacteria bacterium
ACGCGCTTCGGCAAATATACCGAAACCACGACGCCGGGACCGCGCTGGCATCTGCCGTTCCCGATCGAGGCCGTGGAGGTCGTCGATTTCTCGCAGGTGAAAACGGTCGAGATAGGCTACCGCAACGGCAACCCGAGGAACAAGATCGCCAAGGAGTCGCTTTTCCTGACCGACGACGAAAACATCATCGACATCCAGTTTGCGGTCCAGTACAACCTTAAGAGCGCCGCCGATTACTCGTTCAACGTGCGCAAGCCTGACGACGTCGTCGCGCAGGTCGCGCAGACGGCGATGAGCGAGGTGGCGAGCCACAGCCAGATGGACTTCGCGCTCTATGAAGGCCGCGCGCAGATCGCGACCGAAACCGAAAAGCTGATGCAGGCGATGCTCGACCGTTACGGCACCGGCATCTACGTGCAGAAGGTCACGCTGCAGAACGCGCTGCCGCCGGACCAGGTCGCGGCATCGTTCGACGACGCCGTCAAGGCCAAGCAGGATCGCGAGCGCCAGAAGAACGAAGGCCAGGCTTACGCCAACGACGTCGTGCCGCGAGCGCGCGGGCAGGCGTCGCGGCTGCTGCAGGAAGCCGATGGCTACAACGCGAGCGTGACGCAACGCGCCGACGGCGACGCCAGTCGCTTCCGCCAGATCCTGGTCGAGTACGCGAAGGCGCCGGCAGTGACCCGGCAGCGGCTGTACATCGACATGATGCAATCGGTACTCGGCAACTCGAGCAAGATATTGATCGATCAGAAGTCGGGCAACAACCTGCTTTACCTGCCGCTCGATCAGCTTCTGAAGCAGGGTGCCGCCGGCGCGGCGGTGGCCGCCGATGCCGCCCGCCCGGTGCCAGCGCCGCCCGAGGCGAGCGTGACGCTCGATCCGAGCCGCACGCGCGAGCTCTCGCGCAGCCGCGATGCGGGAGCCGGCCGATGAAAGCCATGACACCGTTGCTCGCGCTGCTGGTCGCGGCACTGCTCGTGCTGTCGCAGTCGCTGTACACGGTCGACCAGAAGCAATACGCGATCAAGTTCCAGCTCGGCGAATTCATCGAAGCCAAGACCGACGCCGGCCTGTACCTCAAGGTGCCCCTGCTGCAGAACGTCAAGTTCTACGACAAGCGCATCCTGCTGCTCGAGACCGTGGATCCCGACCGCGTGACGACGTCGGAGAAGACGCCGCTGAAGGCCGACTTCATCGCCTACTGGCGCATCATCGACGTGCGCAAGTACTATCAGAGCGTGACCGGCGACGAAGAGACGGCCCGCCGCCGGCTGGCGCAGACGATACGCGCCAACCTCGCCGAGGAGATCAACAAGCGCACGTTGCACGAAGTCATTTCAACCGGGCGCGAAAAGATCATGACGACGACGCGGGAAAAGGCCGACGCAGACGCCAAGTCGATCGGCGTCGAGGTCGTCGACGTGCGGCTGCGGCGCGTCGAGCTGCCGGACGAGGTGCTGGCCCAGGTCTACCAGCGCATGGAGTCGGAGCGCAAGCGCGTCGCCAACGAGCTTCGCTCGCTGGGCGCGGCCGAATCGGAAAAGATCCGCGCCGATGCCGACCGCCAGCGCGAAGTCATTCTCGCCGACGCGTACAAGCAGGCGCAGAAGACCAAGGGCGAGGGCGACGCGAAGGCCTCCGCGACCTACGCAGCGGCGTACGGACAGAATCCGGAGTTCTATTCCTTCTACCGCAGCCTCGAAGCCTACAAGACGACTTTTCGCAGCAGGGGCGACGTAATCGTGCTCGATCCGAGCGCCGAGTTCTTCCAGTACCTGAAGCAGCCGGGCGGCGGCCCACCGGCCTCGCGCAGCAAGAAGTAACGCCTTCGCCGACGGAAGACGAAAAGTGCCGGACGCATTCGTTGCGGCATGCGCGCTGGTGCTGGTGCTCGAAGGGCTGCTGCCGCTGGTCGCGCCGCGGCTGTGGCGCGACACGTTCCGCCGCATGACCGAGCTGTCCGATGGACAATTGCGCTTCATCGGCCTCACGTCGCTGCTCACCGGCACGGCCGTCCTTCTGATATTCCATGCATAGCTGGATCCTTCCCGAATACATCGAGGACGTCCTCCCGCCCGAGGCGGAGACGATCGAGCGACTGCGGCGCACCCTGCTCGATCATTTCCGCGATCACGGCTACCGGCTGGTCCAGCCGCCGCTGATCGAGCATCTGGATTCGCTGCTGACCGGAACCGGGCACGACCTCGAGCTGCAGACGTTCAAGGTGATCGATCCGTTGTCCGGACGACTGCTCGGCGTGCGCGCCGACATCACGCCGCAGGTCGCGCGCATCGACGCGCACCTGCTCAACGAGCCGGGAGTCACCAGACTCTGTTACGCCGGCAGCGTGCTGCGTACCGTCGTCGCCGGCCTGGCGCAGACGCGCGAAGTCCTGCAGATCGGCGCCGAGTTGTACGGCGACCCGAAGATCGGCGCCGACCGCGAAGTCCTTATGCTGCTGCTGTCCTCGCTCGCCGCGGTCGGCGTGCGCGGCCCCCACCTCGATCTGGGCCACGTCGGCGTCTACCGGGCGCTTGCCAACGGCGCGCACATCGCGGGCAACGCCAGCGACAGCGCGATGTTCGCGGCGTTGCGCGGCAAGGACGTGCCAGCCGTCGCCGAGCTTGCCGCCACCCTGCCCGCGGCATGGCGCGACGCATTCGCCGCGCTGCCGACGCTGTACGGCCCCGCCGACGAAGTGCTCGCGGCCGCGCGAAGCCGGCTGCCTGACACGCCGTCGATCGCGCTCGCGCTGTCGGCGCTGGAAACGCTTGCGCTCGCGGCCGGGCCGGAAGTCGCCGCGCTGCACATCGATCTCGCCGACCTGCGCGGCTATCACTACCAGACCGGCGCGAGCTTCTCGGTGTTCACCGAAGGCGAAGCCAACGCGATCGGCCGCGGTGAACGCTACGACGGCATCGGCAAGGCGTTCGGCCGCGCTCGTCCTGCCACCGGCTTTACGCTCGACCTGCGCCAGCTCGCCGCCTTGAGCGGCGTCGCCGGCCAGAGCTAAAAGCGATGGCGCGCATGGGAAGGAACGTCGTAGTCATCGGCACGCAGTGGGGCGACGAAGGCAAGGGCAAGGTCGTCGACTGGCTGACCGAGCACGCGCAAGGCGTCGTGCGGTTCCAGGGCGGCCATAACGCCGGACACACGCTGGTCATCAGCGGCAGGAAGACAGTGCTGCGGCTGATTCCGTCCGGCATTCTTCGGCCGAAGGTCCACGCCTACATCGGCAACGGCGTCGTGCTGTCGCCGTCGGCATTGCTGCAGGAAATCGGCGAACTCGAGGCGGCCGGCATCGAGGTGCGCTCGCGGCTTTCGATTTCGCCGGCGTGTCCGCTGGTGCTCGAGTGCCATGTCGCCCTGGACCAGGCGCGTGAAGCGTCGATGGGCGAGACCCGCATCGGCACGACCGGACGCGGCATCGGTCCCGCCTACGAAGACAAGATCGCGCGGCGCGCGGTGCGGCTGCAGGATCTGTTCTATCCCGACCGGTTCGCCGCGAAGCTCAAGCCGCTGATCGAATATCACAACTTCGTGCTGACGCAATTTTTCAGGCGCGACGCGGTTCCGTACGAGAAAACACTCGACGAAGCACTGGCGCTCGCACCCGCGCTGCTGCCGATGGTCGGCGATGTCGCTGCGTTGCTGCAGGAGGCGCGCCGGCGCGGCGATTCGCTGCTGTTCGAAGGTGCGCAGGGCGCATTGCTCGATATCGACCACGGGACTTATCCGTATGTGACCTCGTCGAACTGCCTGGCCGGCGCGGCCGCGCCGGGCACCGGCATCGGCCCACAGATGCTCGATTACGTGCTTGGCATCGTCAAGGCATACACGACACGCGTCGGCACCGGCCCATTCCCTACCGAGCTGACCGACGAGATCGGCGCAGGACTCGCCAAGCGCGGCAACGAGTTCGGCTCCGTTACCGGCCGCCCGCGCCGCTGCGGCTGGCTCGACGTCGCGGCGCTGAAACGTTCGCTGCAGCTCAACGGCGTCGACGGGCTGTGCATCACCAAGCTCGATGTGCTCGACGGCATGCCGTCGATACGCATCTGCACCGGTTACGAGGTCAACGGCGTGCCGCAGCCGCTGCTGCCGATCGGCGCCGATGCGGTCGCCGAATGCAGGCCGGTGTACGAGGACATGCC
>JBDTNP010000122.1:0-8052 GCA_039933695.1 Betaproteobacteria bacterium
ATAGCCAGGTGAAGCAGTGCTCGTCGCTCTGCTTGCCGTCGGCGAAATCGCCTTTCCAGCAATGCCCGCCGAGGAAGGCCATCGGCTGCAGCGGCTCGATCGGCGCGGAGACGGCCGGGGTGCTCGCCGTCGCGGCCGCAATGAGCATCGTTGACAGAGTGAGGCGCAGATTCGTCGACATCATTTAGCTCCTCGTGAAGGTGGCCGCTTGCGCGGCGTGAACCCAAGGCGCTAGCGCGTCAAGGGACTGCTAAGCCGGGGTTTAACTCAGCCGGACGACGATCTTGCCCCGGCCGCGGCCGGTTTCCATTGCGCGCTGCGCCTCGGCGACCTCTTCCAGCGAAATCGTGCGCTCGATGTGCGCCTTGATCGCCTTTTGCCGCACGAGCTGCAGCAGCCGCTGCCAGATGCGGGCATCGTTGCGTATCAGCAGCGGGATCGCGCGCTGGCGCGAGGTGAGGCGGGCCATCACGGCGGCGGCGGCGGCGCCGAGGGCCGCGGTCGTGGTGCCGGCGGTGCTGATATAGACGCCCGATGCGGCGAGCACGGAGCTCGCAGCCGCGAAGCTCGACGCGCTCGCGGCGTCGAACACCACGTCGAAGCGGTCGCTGCGCCGCGTGTAATCGTCGCGGGCGTAGTCGACGACCTCGTCGGCGCCGAGCTCGCGCACGAACGCGGCATTGGCCTCGCTGCACACGCCGACGACGTGCGCGCCCAGGTGCTTGGCGATCTGCACGGCGAAGTGTCCGACGCCGCCGGCCGCGCCGATGATCAGCACGCGCTGGCCCGGGCCGACGTGCGCCTCGTCGGTCAGCGCCTGCAGCGCAGAGCCTGCGGCGACCGGCAGCGCGGCCGCCTGCGCGGCGTCCAGATCGTCCGGAATCGGCAGCACGCGCGCATCGGACACGACGAGAAAGTCGGCAAGCGCGCCCTCCCGTCCGGACGACTGAAGCGAGCCGAAGACGCGCTCGCCCACCCGCCGCGCGTTCGGACCCGCGCCGATGGCGACGATCTCGCCGGCGAAATCTGTGCCCACGCCGCGCGGTGGTGAACGAAAGACCGGAAGCAGGCGCAGATCGCCGGCGCGGATCTTCCAGTCGAGAGGATTGAGGCAGACCGCGTGCACGCGCACCTTGACTTGGCTCGCGGCCGGCGAGGGCTCGGGCACCTCGTCGATGCGGAGGACGTCCGGCGGACCGTAGCTGTGGAATCGAAGCGCGCGCATGGAGCCGATGGTAATACCTCGGCTCGCCCAATGCACCTCAGTTTTCTTCGTCGATCAGCGCGCCGCGCGCAGCCAGCCGCGACAGCCATTCAGGAACAGATTCACGACGTCGCCCGCCCAGGCGTCGATCTCGGCGGACGCCATCGGCGCGCCGAAGCCCATGGCCCGGCGCTGCGGCAGCGCGATGATCATGTAGAGAAACTGCTGAGCCGCGAACGTCGGGCTGGCCAATGCGAGCCTTTTGGCGCGGACTTCACCCTTGAGAATGCCGGCGATGAGCCGGATCGCCTCCTCGGTGGCGCCGGTCGTGACAGCGGCCAGTCGCGGGAATCGTCCAGATTCCGCGACGATCATTCGATTCAAAGCGATCGCCTGTGGCGACAACGCTGCGTGCAGGATGAGTCCTGCCAGCCGCCGCAGGATCTGATGCAGGTCGCCTTCGAGCAGCGGAATATCGGCGGGCGGACGCAGGCCTTCGATGATGCGATGGACGACGGCGACGAAGAGCGCAGGCTTATCGGGGAAACGATGGTAGAACGTGCGCTTCGAAATTCGGGCGCGTCGCGCGACCGCTTCGATACTCGTGGCGCCGTAGCCGTGCGACAGGAACAGATGCGTGGCAGCGTCGAGAATCCGCTCGCCTAGCTGTGCCGCCTGCTTCCGCGAAGGGCGACCTCCGCGGCCGGCAGCCGCGGCAAGTGCGGCGGCAGGCGCAGCGGACGCCGCCTTCCTGGTTCGAGCTCGCGGTGTCGAACCGCCCCCGGCCGATCGCCTCATCCGCCGACGCGATCAGCGCCGATTGTCGTAGTAGCTTGGAGCAGGCAGAGCCTGGTTGTAGTAGTCCGGCGGCGGTCCGTAGTCGTAAGCCGGCGCCGCCGAAGCCGCAGGCGGAGCGTAGTACTGCGCAGGCGGAGCGTAATACTGCGCAGGTGGAGCGTAATACTGCGGGGGCTGAGCGTAATACTGCGGGGGCTGAGAGTAGTAGCGCGCGGGTGGCGCGTAATAGGCAGGGGCAGCGCGGTAATAAGCCGGCGCTGCGGGCGGACCGTAGTAGACCGGAGCGGGCGCACTGTTGTAGTAGCGCGCAGGCGGCGCGTAATAGGCAGCCGGCGCGTTGTTGTAATAGGAAGGCAGCGTCGCGTCGCTGGCGGCGGGCGGGCCATATGCCGCGGGCGACGCGTAGTAGGGCGCGTTCGCCGCAGCGTTGAGAACGACGAACGGCAATGTGACGACCGCAGCGGCGGTGTTGACGACCGCGGCAGCGACCGTGCCGACGGCCACAGCCGCCAAGCCAAGCGGCCAGAAGCAGCCGTAGCAACCGTGACCGCCGTAGCCGCCGCCGCGAACTGCGTAACTCACGTTGCCATGGCCGCCGCCCCAATTGCCGCCGTGACCCCAATGCCGGTTGAGTCGAGTGTCCGCAAAGGCGGTCGACAGCGGCGCGAGAGCGAGAGCAACGCCAACGAGAGTGCCGAGCGCAACAACTTTGGTCTTGCCCATATCTTGCTCCTCCTGGTGGCGCGGACAGGCCGCATCCGATCGAATCCACGCTAGCACGTTCGGTCAAATAACGCAACGCAACCGTAGCGTTTGTTCCCTCCCGTGCCAGTAGGAACAGTTGGCTACCTCTCCCCTAAAAACCGAGCGACGCTCTGCCAGAACGCCGCGTCGTTGCCGAGATCGTTGTGGCCGGCGCGTGGCACGAGCTGCCAGGTCTTCGGCCCGGCCCATGCGTCGAACAGCGCACGCGAGCGCTCGGAGGGAATGATCGAATCGGACCCGCCGACGATCGCGAGCAGCGGCATCGCGTTGCGCTTGGCGTCCGGAACCGCGTCGAAGCGATGGCGCAGCAGCAGCGACACCGGCAGCCACGGATAGTGCAGCTTGCCGATCGCCGTCATGCTGTCGTAGGGCGAGACGAGAATCGCGCCGGCGACGGGACGCTCCGCGGCAAGATGTGTCGCGATGGCGGTGCCGAGGCTCCGGCCGAACACGACGATGCGATGCGGATCGACGTCGTCGCGCTTGGCGACCGCATCATAGATCGCCAGCGCGTCGGCGGTGAGCGCCGGCTCGCCGGGCTTGCCCTCGCTCGTGCCATAGCCGCGATAGTTGACGCCGACGATCGACCAGTCGCCCGGCCAGCGCGCATCGGAGATCGTCCACGAGACCTCCTCGGCATTGCCTCCAAAGTAGATGACGGTCGGAGCCAGCGCGGCCGCGCCTTTGACGATCCAGCCGCGAAGATGCGTGCCGTCGGCGGCGACGACCTCAAGCGGCACCGCGCGCGCTGGCAAGTGCGCCGCGGAGGCGACAGGCTGCGGAAAGAACAGCATGCTCTCCTGCGTGAACCACGCCCAGGCGGGAACGCCGAGGACGAGAGCGGCGACGAGGAGAAGCCAGATCATGACGGGATGCGCCGGCGTGATGGTGCAGGCGCCTTGGAGCGATTATAGGCGTCGGACGCAGACTCATTGATGGGCCCTGAACTTTGCTTCCCAACTTGATACCATTCGCGCGGGGGCTGAGATGTGTCGTCTAGCTCGAATCTAGCGCTTCGCCAGCTTGGCAGGCCAAGCTACTTGGATCAATGCCATGCGCTTTTGGTGGGTGAATCAGAAGCAAACTTACCGGCACGAGGTGCCGGGCGGCTATCTCTGGTCACCAAAACGCAAGGCCAATGGCGATCGAAATCCGTTCTACGATTTCATGCGGGAAGTAGCGCCCGGCGACGTCGTGTTTTCCTACGCGGACGCGTTCATCAAGGCGATTGGCGTCGCGGCCTCGTACGCGTACGAAGCACCGAAACCTTTAGAGTTCGGCCAGGCGGGCGCGTACTGGGAGTTGATTGGGTGGCGAGCCGACGTGCGCTTCGTCGAGTTGCGTCGTCCAGTTCGCCCATCCGAACACATGCGCTTACTGGCGCCTCTCCTACCCAAACGCTACGCACCGCTTCGCGCCAGCGGCGATGGCTTACAAAATGTGTACCTGACCAGTCTCCCAGAAAGTCTGGCACTGACGCTCGTCGATTTGATTGGCGTGGAGGCGCGCAGCATAGTACAAGGAGGCCACGCCGCAGAAGAAGTGCCGATCCACGCAAATATTTGGTTGCTGCAGTGGGAAGAACACGAAATGGAACAGTTGCGCACAGATGCACACGTGCCAGAGACAACACGGGAAGCGCTCATAACGGCACGCCTTGGTCAGGGATTATTCAGGGAAAGGGTGATGCGGATCGAGCACTCCTGCCGCATCACCGGCGTTAATCGCGCAGAGCACTTGCGCGCGAGTCATTGCAAGCCCTGGCGTGACGCGACTAACGAAGAGAGATTGGATGGCGAAAACGGTCTACTGCTCACACCGAATGCGGACCATCTGTTCGATCGCGGATTTATCGGATTCGAGGACAACGGTGACGTATTGATCTCGCCAGTAGCTCACGCGGACTCGCTCGTCCGTTTGGGCATCGATCCTCAGCATCCGCCCAACGTTGGCCGCTTTGCCGATGGCCAGAAGCGCTATCTGGAGTTCCACCGCGAAGCCGTACTGTTGCGCTCGCGATTCCTCCATTGAGGTAGTCGTCAAGTCTTGCGTTCCGCTAGGTCCGCGAGCTACTTGTCCGATGCTGAGCAGCCGGTCACGGAAAAGATACTTCGCCAGTGCTTCGGCAGGAGCTACCCAAATACATCGTCGACACTGCGCCAAAGTCGAGTCTGCCGCGACTTTTTATCGGATTTCAACCGCACCGTTCACCGTGACGTGAAGCTCTTCGTTCTGCACGACAAGGTTGCTCAATTGCAGGCCGCGCACGGCGATCGTGAAGGGGGCCGTCCTCTCCGGGGCAGTCAGGGCGCGAACCGCTTCGAGGACGTCGATGTGCAGCCGTGCGAGCGCATTGGCGCCGATCAGGTTTTGCAATGCCGCGGCCACCATCGGCTTGTCCGCGGCTTCGAGGCGAACGTCTTCCAGCGCAGCTTGCTGCGCGCGCAGGACAGGGCGGGCCGAGAGCATGATCGCGCTGGGTTCCGTTGCCGATTGGCAAACTCCCCCAATCAGTGCGCCGATCCGTCCGCCAAACCGCGCTCCGACAAAAACGCGGCCCTCCTTGAACGATACGGTAGGATTCTCCAGATACGGGTCATTGCAACGGTCAGGCTTCTGTAGGTAATAGCGGCCCTTGTCCTTGAAAACCTGCGCCTTCAGGGCCTTGGTGACTGTGGATGCGTGCACGACGAGGTCGATGGCGTGGGCGCTTGGCGCCGCGAAGGCAAACGTCGAAGCAAACAGCAAAGTCAACACTTTCGGTTTCGCGAGCAGTGTCACAGGTCGTTCCTTCACTAAAGGACATTAGTCCAGGAATGGTGCGCTTTCGTTCACGCTAAGGCTTGTCATAGGGTACTGCCGTTCGGACTCCTCGCTTCAGTCGGGACTCTTGGCATTATTTTACAAACGGCCCTTATCCTGAAACAGCGCCGGCCGCTAATTTAGGTTCTCCGCCGATAGAGCCCTCGGCGTACCTCGCGTATCATATGTGGGTCACAAGCTAAGGTTCCGAACATGGAGCGAAACCTGATTTCGGTTGACCCTCAAGTTCAAGGGGGCGTGCCGGTTTTCTCAGGCACTCGTGTGCCGGTGAAAAATCTGTTCGACTATCTTGAGGCGGGGGATACTCTTGATGAGTTTCTCGCCGATTTCCCAAGCGTCGCGCGGGAGGTGGCCGTCGCGGTTCTCGAGCAGGCGCGCACGGCGGTAACGCCTCATGCGCATCCTGCTTGACGAGTCGCTGCCGCGCCGGCTTCGGGAGGCCTTTCCCGGCCACGAGGTAGCGACCGTTGCCGAGGTCGGCTGGTCCGGGCGACAGAATGGCGAGCTGCTGCGATTGGCTGCCACCCGCTTTGACCTGTTTGTCACCGCGGATCAGAATCTTCAGTACCAACAGAGTTTGAGCAGTTTGCCGCTCTCGATCGCTGTGCTCGCCGGTCGCGACAACCGCTACGAGACGCTCCTACCGTTGGCCACGCAGCTGCTTCCACGTCTGCCGGCCCTCCCGGCGCGCACGCTTACACGTTGCGATGGGTAAACCTCTCACTCAACCAGGACACTCCTCGGCGGGCCGCGCCCTCGCGCTTTGTCTCCTTATGCTCCTGACTGGCACATCCGTCGCCTTCGACCTCGAGGGTCATCGCGGAACGCGGGGCCTGGCTCCCGAGAACACGCTCGCCGCGTTCCGTCGTGCACTGGCGATCGGCGTGTCGACGATTGAGACCGACATGGCGGTGACGAAGGACGACGTCGTCGTGATCTCGCACAATCCGTTTCTGAGCCCCGACCTCGTGCGCGATCCCGACGGACATTGGCTCGCGTCGCCCGTGACACAGATCCGTACACTGAGCTTTGCGGAGCTCCGGCGCTACGACATCGGACGCACCAATCCGACGAGCCAGTACGCGCGCTCGTTCCCGAACCAGCGGGCGGCCGACGGCGAGCGCTTTCCGAAGCTCGCCGAGTTGTTCGATCTGGCCAAGGCGAGCGGCAAGCCGGTGCGCTTCAACATCGAGACCAAGATCACGCCCACCAGCGGCGCGAACACGCCCGACCCTGCGACGTTCGCACGGCTGGTCATCGCCGTGGTCCGCGAGGCGAACGTGGTCGATCGCGTAACCGTGCAATCGTTCGACTGGCGTACATTGGTCGAAACAAAACGTATCACTCCCGAAATCGAAACGTCGTGCCTGACGATCGATACGGCGAACGACAATACGGTGCAGCAGGCGCCCGACGGCGGACCTTCGCCGTGGCATGCGGGGTTCGCGCTGCGCGACCACGGTGGGTCGTTGCCCAAGACGGTCAAGGCGGCGGGTTGCGGTACGTGGTCGATGTTCTGGCGCAATCTGACGGCGAAGGATCTCGCCGCGGCGCACGCGCTCGGGCTCAAGGTGCTGCCGTGGACAGTCAACGAGCGCGGCGACATGCGTAGCCTGATCGACCTTGGCGTCGACGGCATCATCACCGACTATCCGGACCGGTTGCGCGAGGTGATGGCGGAGAAAAAGCTGCCACTGCCGTAAGTACAGACGGCCCGGTCGGATTCCGATGACGCCCTCGAACATCCGAGGGTAATCCTGGGCAGTTGCTTCGGCCAATCGGCCGAGATTGCAGGAGCGTAACGAGGGCAAAATGTCTGCTCCTGAACAGCGACACGGCCCCGCATGGTTGCCCGGTTTGACGGATGCCGCCGTGGCCCGAGCCATACATTACTATGGCTTATTATATTGATCCAGTGTAGTATTGCCTGAGCGATGACGGCGCTGTTCGACTGGAATTCCGTCAAGGACCGAGAGAGGTTAAACACGGCGTCGGATTTGCAGAGGCTCAGTTGGCATTCGCGGACCCACACCGCGTGATCGCCGAGGATCTGACGCATAGCGAAGCCGAGCCGCGTTTCTTCTGCTTTGGCAAGGTCGGAGCTAAAGTCCTAACGGTCCGCTTCACGTATCGGTCAGAGGTTATCCGGATACTCGGAGCGGGATATTGGCGAAGAGGCAAACGAATCTATGAGTACGAAAATCAAATACACCGATGAACCGCTGGGCAAACTAAGGGTGATTCCGGATTTCCTGCCGGCGCCCGAGGATCTCGTGTTTCGCGAAGAAGGCATCAAGGTGACGCTCGCCTTGAGCAAACGCAGCGTTGAGTTCTTCAAGCAGGAAGCGGCGAAGCATCATACCCAGTATCAGCGCATGATCCGCCGGTTGCTCGACGCGTATGCCGAGCATCACGCGCAACGTCAGAATCCCGGTGGCCGGACGCGCCGGCACCGAGTCTGA
>JBDTNP010000123.1:0-3136 GCA_039933695.1 Betaproteobacteria bacterium
GTATTCGCGATACTTGTTGTTGGTCTTGTACTTTTCGAAGCCGTCGCCGATAAGCGGAGCGATACCGATGTGCCAGCGCCGGGACACCTTGAACTCCAGATATTTGTCATAGTCGCCGATCCATGGATGGAATTCGACATTCGGCAATCCGCCGAGCGCCTCCGGCATCCAGCCGATGAATTCGAACGTGACGCTCCGACCGTGTGCGCGCAGAAAGTGCTCGACGATGGGAACGACGAGTGCCGACACGCGCGGTCGTGGCGTCGTCGGATAACCGACGCGAACGACAGCGTCTTCGGCATCCGTTGGCAGCCGGTGCCGCTGCAGAAGCGCGGCAGCCTTGGCGACGTCGAACCCCGGCGCCACGAACTCGGCCGGAATATTGGAAAAACGAGACGCAACATAATCGCGCAGCGTCTGCGACCACGTCAGGACGACCGCGGCGTGCCGGACGAATGCGTCCAGCGTATCGACCGTCGCCGGATGCCGGAAGAACCGCGCAAGTCGGACGTCGATGTCGGCCGTGATCTCCCAGAAGTTATCGTCGATAAAATAGGCATAGCGCACGCCTTCGCGCGACAAGTGATCGGGCAACCACGAATAGCGCGGGAAGCACAGCCTCGAGACGATGACCGGTCTGCCTGTGACCGCCGCTCCAAAAATATCCGGCGCAATCCTGACTTCCAGCGACGCAAAAGCTTCCCGCAGCTCGCGCGCGACCAGACCCGTCGTTGGTATGTCGCTGTCCGCGATCAGCAGCGCTTGCTGGCCTCCGTGCTGCGGCATCTTCAGGCCCTGCCGTCGACCGCGTGGTGACCACCGTCGGCCCCGCTGGCAGCGATCTCCAGGGCCAGGCGGCGGAGCTCTTCCGGCTCGAACAAGCCTGCCCAGCCGTTGTTCAGGCAGGAGCAGACGAAATACATGCCCCAGGTCCGCATCGTCGGCGCCAGCGGATTGGCACTGGCCTGTTCGCTCGAAGCCCAGCGGAAGAACTCGGTCAGCATGATGTTTGCCTCTTTCATCCCACCGTCTGTGATCGCGCCGCTGATCGTATTGCTATCGTGCAGGCGGTAGTAGTAGGTCGGTGCCGGGACAAACTCGGGCTCGGCGACGCGGACTGCGCGGAGACTGAACTCCCAGTCGTGGTTGTAGCGCAACGTGCCGAACTGCCCGATGCGCTGAAACAGCGCCCGGGAAAAGAAAAGGTTGCCGCTGGAGATCGCCGCGTTGCCGCCGAGCAACGAAAACCCGACGGTCGCCTGGCTGGAGGCCGCGCCGGCCACTGCCGAGAGCGTCCCGGCGCGCTTGTCCTCGCGGGAGTCGACCGGGCGGTCCCGGTCGTCGACGTACGCGGTCTCGGAAAACCCCCATTGTGCGCCGCTCGCAGCGACATGCTCGACCATCAGCGCGATGCGATCGTCCGAAAACCAGTCGTCCGAGTTCAGGATGTTGATGAATGGCGCGGAGGACTGGCTGATCGCTTCGTTGATCGTTGCGGTCGCTCCGCGATTCTCCCGGGCTACGAAGCGGCAGGGAAACGGCGAGTCCGCCAACGTGCGGCGCGCTATCTCCGTCGAGGCGTCGGTCGAGCCATCATCGATGACAACCAGCTCGATTTGCCGATACGTCTGCGAAAATACCGATTCGATCGCACGCCGGACGAATCGCGCATGGTTGTAGCACGGCACGACAACGGCCACCGTCGGCTGCGCAACACTCGTCGCATTGTTCTTCCGCCCGGAGGTTCGGGACGAGCGCCGGATGACCGCGTCCCTGTCGCGCTCCGCTTGTTCGACGTATGCCCGCGCGATGACCAAACCCAGGTTATAGCGAAACGTCGGAAACTTCCATGCTGTAAGATCGAGTGCCTGCAATATCAGCTGCGCGGCCTCCTTGCAGTCGCCTTGCTCGAACCGCAATACGCCGAGCATATGCAGGGCGTCGGGTACGTCGGGCGCCATCGCCACGACCTCGCGATAGATTCTCTCCGCTCGCTGCAGGTCTTTCGACGCCTGCGCCGCGAGCGCATCGTTCATGCTCCGGGCGATTTTCGCGGAAACGTCCGTGTCCGCTCCAGCTGAGCCCGACAATCGACCGCAGCAATCCTTGTAACGCTTGCCGCTACCGCACGGACATGGGACGTTTCTCCCGGTATTCGCCATCAACTAGCGCGTGGCGCGATGACGTGGTTTCCGGGACTGCGCGCGATCGGTCGCGAGCATCGGCTACCGGGACTGCTGCCGGAAGAAGGACGTCGAGGACCAGACCACGGTCGCGCCGGCCGGCTTGTCGCTCGTCGCCGTCGCCTCCAGCCGTTTCGCGTGGTCCGCCAGCTTGCGCAATCTCGGCCCGAATTCCGGATGGCCGGCATTCGCTTCGCCGGTTCGGACCACCGCCGCCGCTTCGGCGAGGGCCCATTCGGCCGGAAGGGCCGCGCGCGCGGCAAAGAAAGGCGCATACAACGGATCCAGCGGAAGGTCCGCGCCGGCATCGCGCAGCCGTTCCTCGACGACACCGGCTGTGGTTATCTGAGCGCCGTAGCGGTCGGACAAGTATGCCTTATACCGGGCAAACAGCCGCTGCGCGTGATCGCGGTAGCCGTGGCCCCACAACCCCTCGCATATCGTGGGTACCGTCGATTCGAGCAGATCGCGCGATGCCAGGGCAAACGCATTGCGCGCTTCGCATCGGACACCTTCATCAACGATCCGGGCAAACAGGTCGACGCCGCCGGCGATGTCGCCGGTCGCGATGAGCAGTTCTGCCTGCCGCGCCCGGGCCGGCCAGAGAAACGACAACGCATCGAGGAAAAAGAGCGGTCCAAGTCTTCCCGACTCGAGCATGCATTCCACGGCTCCGGTGTAATAGCGCAATGCGCGACCGGAATCGTGCTCGTGATGCTGCGCCAAGGCTCCGAGAAAATAGAACAGCGACGGCGAGAAATAGGGAATAGCACGCCCGTACTCGGCGAGGGTCGTACAAGTCTTCAGCCGTGCCAGCGCTGCGACCGGGTCGACGGCCTCGGCGCCGAAGGTGGCTTCGACGCCGGCCAGCAACCGATCGAGAACTTCCTTTCCCTCCGCCAGCCGCCCGGCCGCAACTAAGTTCTTGCCCAGACGATAGGCGAGTCCCTGCC
>JBDTNP010000124.1:0-4097 GCA_039933695.1 Betaproteobacteria bacterium
GTTGTACACGCTGATCCTGCGCAAGCCGACCGACGATTTCGTCGACGAGCTCGCGGCGCACGTTTCGATGCCCGCGCGAGAGGTCGACGGCGCGCTGTCGGGCATCCTGACCGTCGACCGGCGGCTTACCGGCGATGGCAAGGCGGTCGTCGTCTCGGCGGCGCATCCGATCTGGGTCGGCGATCAGGTCAAGGGCGCGGTGATTGTCGAGGAAACGACCAACGCGGTCCTGGCCGAGCGCAACCGCGCCTTCGAGCGCCTGTTCAACATCGTGCTCGCCGCGCTGCTGGTTGGATCGGTGGCGCTGACGCTGTACGCGTCGCGATTGACCGCGCGCATCCGGCGGCTGCGCGACGAAGCGGAAGCCGCGATCGACCTGCAAGGCAGGATTCGCGGCACCGTGTCGCCTTCCGCGGCGGGCGACGAGATCGGCGATCTTTCGCGCAGCTTTTCGAGCGTCGTCACGCGGCTGTCGCAATACGCGAGCTATCAGCAGAACATGGCGAGCAGGCTGTCGCACGAATTGCGCACGCCGGTCGCGGTGGTCCGCTCGTCGCTGGACAATCTGCGCGCGGCGACGCTGCCCGACGACGCGCGCGTCTACATGGAACGCGCGCAGCAGGGCCTGACACGGCTGACCCATATCCTGACGCGGATGACCGAGGCGACGCGGCTCGAAGAAAGCCTGGGTGATGCGCAGCGCGAGCGTTTCGATCTTGCTTCGGTGGTGGCGGGTTGCGTCGACGGCTATCGCGCCGCGTACGCCGCCTACGAGTTCGAGCTCAAGCTTCCGCCGGGCCCGCTGCCGGTCGACGGGGCGCCCGAGCTGATCGCCCAGCTGCTCGACAAGCTGATCGCCAACGCGGTCGAGTTCGGCATCCCGGGAACGCCTGTCGTCGTCGCCCTCGAGCGTGACGCCGACAGCGTCATCCTGCAGGTGGAGAACGAGGGTGCGCCGCTCCCGGCCGGCATGCACGAGCGCCTGTTCGACTCGATGGTATCGATCCGTGGCGAGCAAAAGAGCGAAGAGCCTCATCTGGGCCTCGGGCTTTATATCGTTCGCCTGATCGCCGGATTTCACCGCGGACGGGTCAGCGCAGCCGATC
This sequence comes from Betaproteobacteria bacterium, assembly GCA_039933695.1. GTDB lineage: Bacteria > Pseudomonadota > Gammaproteobacteria > Burkholderiales > Casimicrobiaceae > PALSA-1003. The sequence continues at coordinate 1,107 of JBDTNP010000124.1, forward strand.
GCGACCGCGGCAATGGCGTCGTCGTCAGCGTCAGCCTGCCGCTGGCCGCATAGCGCTCGCAGCGCTCGTGCCGAGTGCGTTCTGCCGTCTCGCACATCGGCGATAATGGCGCTTTTTCGCCGCCCGCCGGGAACCCCATGCCCGCCAATCTGCTGCAACATCCGGCGCTCGTCGCCGCCTTGCTGCTGGCCGCGTCGAACCTGTTCATGACCTTCGCTTGGTATGCGCATCTGCGCAACATGCAGGGACGCGCCTGGTGGGTCGCTGCGCTGGCGAGCTGGGGCATCGCGCTGTTCGAATACCTGCTGCAGGTGCCGGCCAACCGGATCGGATACACGGTGCTCTCGCTCGGGCAGCTCAAGATCATGCAGGAAGTCATCACGCTGGCCGTTTTCGTTCCATTCGCCCTCCTGTACATGAACCAGCCGCTCAAGCTCGACTACCTCTGGGCCGCGATCTGTATGGTGGGCGCCGTCTACTTCATGTTCCGCGCATGACCGCACTGCGCGACCTGCTGGCGAGCGCCGCAAGGAACGCGGCCGCCGGCAGAGTCGACGACGCGCTCGCCGATTATCGGGGCGCGCTCAAGCGCTCGCCCGCATTGGCCGAAGTCCATTACAACGTCGGCGTCCTGCTGGCGCGCAAAGGCGATCTCGACGGCGCGGAAAGAAGTCTCGATCAAGCGCTGCGGCTGAAGCCCTCGTGGGCGCAGGCCTATCTCGCCCTTGGCCACCTCTATTTCCGGCAGGCGCGCTATGCCGACGCCGAGCGCTCGTTCGGCCGTGCGGCCGCGCATGCACCCACATCGGTCGGGGCCTTGTTCAACCTGGCGACGGCGCGCGACCGGCAGCGGCACTGGGGCGAGGCCTTGCCGCCGCTCAAGGCGGCGCGAGAGATCGCGCCGGACAACGAGGACGTCTGGTTCGCGCTGCGCGGACATCTGCTGCTGTTCCAGCGCGAAGAGGAGGCTTTCGACGATTTTCGCCGCTTCGAGGCGAGCGCGACGCTATCGGCGCGCATCGTCGCGGCCGGCCTGCTGTCGGCTCGAATCGCTCCCGGCACCGAGTACGAGGACAAATATCTGCCGCTGGCGCTCGATTGGTCGTACCAGCTCGGGGAGGCGGCGTATGCCGCCGTCGCGGTTGCGCAGGCGCAGTATTTCGACGTTGCGCGTGAACAACTGTTGCGCGTCTGCCAGGCGCATGATCGCGTCCGCCAGGCCGAGCGCGGATCGATCGCCGATTTCGCTGTGCCCCTTGTTACCGAGGCCGCCGGGCGGCAGATTCGCATCGGCTACCTGTCGGCCGATTTGCGCTCGCACGTGATGGGTCGATTGATGCTCGAGGTCGTGCGACGGCACGATACCGCGCGCTTCTCCGTGCACGCCTATTCGCTGGCGGTGCGCGAGATCGAGGACGAAGTGACCGCGCAATTCCGCGCCTGCTGCGCCGGCTTCCGCCGGCTCGACGACGTCGACGATGCGGGGGCTGCCAGGCTGATCGCCGACGACGGTCTCGACATCCTGATCGACCTGATGGGGCATTCCGGCTCGTCGCGCCCGGCCATACTGCTGTACAAGCCGGCGCCGGTGATCATCACGCATCTGGGCAACCACGGCACGCTCGGCATGCGCCAGGTCGACTTCAAGCTGACCGACGCCCATGCCGACCTGCCCGACGCGCACCGCTACCAGATCGAGGCGCCGCTTGCGCTCGACCGCTGCGTGCTTCCGTTCCGCCGCATCGCCGCCGCACCCGAAGCGCCGGTGACGCGCGCCGAGCTTGGGCTGGCCGAGGCCGCGACGGTATTCGGCGTCTTCGTCAGCCTCTTGAAGCTCTCGCCGCGCTGCCTTTTCCTGTGGAAGCGGATTCTCGACGCGGTCCCGCACGGCGTCCTGGCCTTTTCGCCGACAAGGACTGCGCAGCATGCTCTGTACCGGCGGCGGCTGGAAAGCTTCGGCATCGCGACCGAGCGCATCGTGTTCGTTCCCTGGGCGCTCGACGACGCGATCGATCGCGCGCGTTACCGTCTGATCGACGTGGTCCTCGACACGCTGCCCTACACCGGCGGCGACACCACCGCGGCCGCGCTCGACATGGGCGTCCCGGTCGTCACCCGAGTCGGCGCGCGGCAGGCGGAGCGGATGACGTACAGCCTGCTCGCGCATCTCGGCGTCACCGCGACGGTCGCGCACAACGATGACGATTATGTGGCGATCGCCGTCCGGCTCGCGCGCGACCGCCCGTGGCGTGAAGCGGTCGCGGCGGAAATACTCGCGGCGCTGCCGGTCTCGGGTCTTGCCGATGCCGACCGGTATACGCGCAGCCTCGAAAGCGCATACGAGCGCGCGCTGGCGCTGAAGGCGCACAAGTCCGACTGAAAGCGAAACGCATGCATCTGCACATCCTCGGCATCTGCGGGACATTCATGGGCGGCATCGCCGCGATTGCGCGCCAGAGCGGCCATACGGTCACCGGCTGCGACGCCAACGTCTATCCGCCGATGAGCACGCAGCTTGCGACTTTGGGCATCGCGCTGACACAAGGCTACGACGCGGCGCAGCTCGATACGGTCGCTGCCGATGCCGACATATTCGTCATCGGCAATGCGATCTCGCGCGGCAACCCGCTGCTCGAGGCGATACTGGATTCGAACCGACGCTATATTTCGGGGCCGCAATGGCTCGCCGAAAACGTGCTGCTGGACAAGTGGGTGCTCGCGGTGACCGGAACGCATGGCAAGACGACGACCAGCGCGATGCTCGCCTGGATACTTGACCGGGCGGGCCTGCAGCCGGGGTTCCTGATCGGCGGCGTCGCACCCGACCTCGGCGTCTCGGCCCGCGTCTCGGACAGCGCGTTCTTCGTGATCGAGGGCGACGAGTACGACACCGCCTTCTGCGACAAGCGCTCGAAATTCGTCCACTACCGGCCGCGCACCGCGATATTGAACAATCTCGAGTACGACCACGCCGACATTTTTCCCGATCTC
>JBDTNP010000125.1:0-2950 GCA_039933695.1 Betaproteobacteria bacterium
TGCCAAACGGCAGACGTCTCCTGCGACGGCGCAGCGACCCGCCCGGCGAGGTATCCGGCAATGGCGGCATGCGCTCGCGGCCGCAGGGGCGCCACGTGCAGCGGCCGGCGGGATGCCCACAGGAACTGGCGTTCGTTAGCAGTCGCGATTTCGACATTGGAAAATCCTGCCTGACGAACTGCGCCTGCGAAGGCTTCTGAAGACAATAGAAAGCCGTGAAAACCTGGCGCTAGCGCCGCGAGCAGGGCTGTGGACTGGTTTTCTTTTCTGATGAACGAGGCGGCAGGCGTCGTCATGATCAACACGCCATCGTCGGCGACCCATCGCGACAGCAGCGCTGCAAACGCCGAGGGATCGGGAACGTGCTCGATCACTTCGGAAGCGTAGACGACATCGAATCGCCGGCCGGCCAGCGCCTTGCAGTCCTGCAACAACTCGGAGTGGATGGTCACGCCGAGCTGCCTGGCTCCCTCTCGGCCGTAATCGGCGAGCTCGAGCCCAACGGCCTCACCCCGTCCGGTGCGTTGCCAGAAATCCAGCGCAAAGCCGAAACCGCAGCCCACGTCGAGCAACGAGCCTCTGTCGGCGGCGGCCAATATCGGCCAGATCGTCTCCCAGACGCCGCCGAAGACCTCGACATAAAGGCGCCAGAACTCTTCGCGGTCATGTCCGAGTTCGGAAAAGTCCGCAATGTCCGGCGGTTCGTAGAATGCGCTGGCGCACCCCGAACAGCGAATCAAGGTAAGCGTGCGGCCAAGCGGCTCCATCGCCGGCACCGTGAGCATGACCGAGTGTCCACCGACGCGATGGCATACCGGACAATGCTTGTCGTCGCCCAGACCCTGTGATGGCGACCAATCGATGTCGTCTGGGGTTACCGGCGCATCCACGGCTTAGTTAACGCCTCATGGTGAATCTGCCCAGCAGGCAAGCTCGTGCGGACGCCCCGCGTCTTTGCCGATGAATTTCGACAGGCTGCGACCACCATCAGTCTGCCCCGCCGGGGTCCTGCGTGTTCAACGAAAGCGGCGTAAAGCCTCGCACCATGTCGGTGAACTCGTTCAATTCGAACAAGCGCGGCGCCGCCGCCAGGTTTGGATTATAGGAGCGATCCGACGCGAGGCGCGGCCCCCAACGGCGCTGCATTGCGCTTCGGTCAGCGGCTTCGTCATCGCTCACCGGCAAACGATTCTGCCGCGCCTTCAGCGGATAGGCATAGGCGAGCTCGGCGCCAGGGTGCCAGCGATTGCGATATCCAGTGTCCACAAGACGCAGGCAGAAATCGACGTCTCGGTACTGCGCCACCAGCATCTCCGTGTCGAGCCCGCCCACCTCATCCCACAAGCGCTTCCGAACGGCCATGCAGGCGAGCCCGACGGCGGACAGACTCTGCACAACGCCGCCCCGCAGTGTTCCCATCCGCCATTCGCGCGGGTAACCGACATAAGGCGACGTGGCGACCATTTGCGGATCAAGGACATACCCGGCATGAACAGCGCGTCGCTGTCCATCGTACAGCAATGCGCCCACCGCTCCCGTGGACGCTTGCGACGCATGGCGAACCAGCAGATCGAGCCAGTCGGCCGCAATGGGCTCAAGTCCCACATCGATCAGGACGATCACCTCGGCCGCCGTCTCGGCGACTGCCCCATTGACCTCGGCGGCGGCGCGGCGGTCGAGGGCGAGAGGCTCGGCATCGACACTGGTGATCTTCGACGCTGCGGCGCCGGTCAGGACGAACATGGTCTCGTGGCCGGCCGTCCGCGCCCACTGGCTCCAGCGCGCCCTTCCATCATCGCCTTCGATGCCGCGCTGCAAGAAGATCAGACGGACTTTCGGAAAGCCGTCCGCGAGAATCGGATCTGCCTGCAGGAAGGCCCCATCGATCGCGCGCACGATCGTCGCTTGCGCGCCGATGCGGGCCATATGCGAGGCGACCGCTCGTTGCTGCGCCGAATCGGCATAGCCCTTGTTCTGGATCGCGCGCGCTGTCGAGCCTTCGATCGCACGCCAGTGATAGAGCACGCGCGGCACGTGGATGATATGTTTCGAGTCTATTGTTTCGCTGACGCGCAGCACGAGGTCCCAGTCCTGCGCGCCGTCGTAACCGAGTCTGAATCCGCCCAACGAACGCAGGGTCTCCACTCGATAGACGCTCAGATGGCTAATGTAGTTTTGCGCCGTCAGGAGAACCGGATCCCAGTCGGGCTTGAAATACGGCTGATAGCGCCTGCCCTGTTCGTCGATCTTGTCTTCATCGCTGTACAGGAGCACCGCGTCGGGATTCCGGGCGAGTGCCTCCGCGACCAGCTGGAGAGCCCACGGCGCGATCTCGTCGTCATGGTCGATGAGCGCAACAAATTTCCCCGTCACGAGTCCGAGCGCCGTGTTCGACGCCGCCGCGATTCCGCCGTTCTCCACACGATATTCGACCCGGATGCGCGGATCACGCGTTGCATACTCGTCGAGTGTCGAGCGGGTAGCTGCGAGGGAAGAGCCGTCGTCGGCAATGCAAAGCTCCCAGTGCGGCCAAGTTTGCGCAAGAACGCTGTCAAGGCAGCCGCGCAGCCAGCGGTCCGGGGAATTGTAAGTTGGCATGACGATCGAAATGGTCGTCGGCTCAACCTGACGTGTTGCATCGCTGCGCCACTGCGCGAGCACCGCTGGCGGTGGCCTGTCGAATCGTTCGATCCAGCTGCGGTACTCGACATCCCGAGTCCGTTGCTTGGAGGCGAATTCGGCGATCAGCAGATTGCGCCGCAATGAAGGCAGGTCCGGCCGCAACGCGATCGCACGTCCGATCCCGGTGATCGCCTGGTCGTAGTCAGCCCGTTGATAGTGGACTACGCCAACCATGTGGATCACGTCCACATTGTCCGGATCGATCTCGAGCGCCCGGGCGTAGAGTCGAAGCGCTTCGCGATGCTGTCCTGCCTGCTGGCGGGCCAAC
>JBDTNP010000126.1:0-6845 GCA_039933695.1 Betaproteobacteria bacterium
CGCGCAGATCGCGGTGCGCCTGTTCATCGAGCGCTTCCAGCAGGAAGCCAAGCCGACGCTGAAGAATCCGCTGAAGTTCCTGCAGGATTCGATGCTTCGGGCCCATCAGGCGCTGGGCTCGTACGCCGAGCAGTTCTCGATGCTGGAGACGCCGCGGACCACGTGCGTCGCCTGCATCGTGCAGTCGAATTATGCCTACTGGGCGCACGTCGGCGACTCGCGCCTCTACCTGTTCCGGCAGGGAGGATTGATCGGCCAGACCAAGGACCATTCGAAGGTCCAGTACCTGGTCGATCAGGGCCTGATCGGCGCGCACGAAGTCGTCAACCATCCCGATCGGAACAAGATCTTCAGCTGCCTGGGCGGGCTGGTCGACCCGGTGATCGACCTGTCGCGGCGGACGCCGCTGCGCAACGGCGACCTGATCGTGATGTGCACGGACGGGCTGTGGAGCGTCTATCCGCAGGAGGAGATCGCGCGCGCGCTCACCGGCGCGCCGATACTCAAGTCGTTGCCGGTGCTAATGCGGGAGGCCGAGGTCCGCGGCGGGGCCGACGGCGACAATCTTTCGCTGATCGCCGTGCGCTGGGGTCCGGAGACGCTGACCGACGAGCCGACGACGACGATCACCGAGACGATGGGTTTGGGCGAATTCCAGACCGAGATCGACCGCACGCTGACACTCACCGACCGCAAGGGGATGCAGCGCGACCTGACCGACGACGAGATCGAGCACGCGATCGCCGAGATCCAGGCGACGATCAAGCGGTACAAGACCTGATTCAGATAACAGATGCCAGCCCTGGCCATCTGACATCTGAAATCCGACATCCGATCATCGAATGCGCCAGCTCATCCTCGACACCGAAACCACCGGCCTCGACCCGAAGGACCACCGCATTATCGAAATCGCCGCGGTCGAGCTGATCGATCGCCGGCCGACCGGCCGCAACGTCCACTTCTACATCAACCCCGACCGCGAGATCGATCTGGGCGCGAGCGACGTGCACGGCCTGTCGTGGGAAATGTTGCGCGACAAGCCGAAATTCGGGGAGATCGCCGACGAATTCATCGCTTTCGCGCGCGGTGCGCAGTGGATCATCCACAACGCCCCGTTCGACGTCGCTTTTCTCGACGGAGAGCTGACGCGTCTGGGCATGTCGACCAGCGCCGCCATCGCCGCCGAGGTCGTCGACACGCTGGCGCTGGCGCGCGACCAGTTCCCGGGAAAGCGCAACAATCTCGACGCGCTGTGCGAGCGCTTCGGCGTCGCCAATGCGCACCGCACGCTGCACGGCGCGCTGCTCGACGCGCAACTGCTCGCCGAAGTGTATCTGGCGATGACGCGGGGCCAGGAATCGCTGACGATCGACATCGTCACGCCGCGGCCGGAAGTCGGCGAAGGCTTCGCCGCCGCGGGACCGCTGCAGCTGCTGCTCGTCTTGCCTTCCGCGGACGAGCTCGCCGCGCACCACGCCTACCTCGTCGAGCTCGATCGCGACGCCAAGGGAGCGTGCCTGTGGCTGGCGCTGGCCGCCGATTCAGCCGCCGGTAACATGCCGGTAATCTGAGTCCGCGAAAATGGGCGGATTCGCCGCAACGCCCGTCCCGCGGGGCCTCGACATCCCGATGCCGCCCGAACCCGTCGTCAAGACGGCTGCGCCGCAGCTGATCAATCGCGAGCTTTCGCTGCTCGCGTTCAACCGTCGGGTCCTCGCCCTGGCGCAGGACGCTGCCGTCCCGCTGCTCGAACGCCTGCGCTTCCTGTGCATCGTCAGCAGCAATCTGGACGAATTTTTCGAGATCCGCGTGGCTGGCATGCGCGAGCAGCTCCGCGTCAAGGCGCCCCCGCCCGGTGTGACGCTGCACGAGCTCCGCGCGCTGTCGTCGCGCCTGTGCGAACAGACGCACGCGCTGGTCGCCGACGTCTATCGCACGCTGAACGGCGAAGTGCTGCCGGCGATGGCCGGTGCCGGCATACGCTTGCTGCGGCATGCCGAGCGCAACGCCGCGCAGCGCGCCTGGGTCGCCGATTATTTCCGGCGCGAGGTCAAGCCGCTGCTGAGCCCGATCGGGCTCGATCCGGCGCATCCATTTCCGCAAGTCGTCAACAAGAGCCTCAACTTCGTCGTCGAGCTTTCCGGCAGCGACGCATTCGGCCGCGAAACCGCCATTGCGATCGTCAAGGCACCGCATCAGTTGCCGCGCGTTATCGAGCTTCCCGGCCAGGTCGCGCCGGCCAACAGCTTCGTGCTGCTGGCGTCGATCATCCACGCGCATCTGGGCGAGCTGTTCGCCGGACGTCGGGTCGTCGGCTACTCCCAATTCCGCGTGACGCGCGACGCCGACCTGTGGTTCGACGAGGAGGAGGTCAAGAATTTGAGGCAGGCGCTCGAGGGCGAGCTGCCGCAGCGGCAATTCGGTCTTGCGGTGCGGCTGGAAGTCGCGTCCAATTGCGCCCCGCCGCTCGCCCAGCTTCTGCTGCAGCAATTCGAGCTCGAGGAAGCCGATCTGTATCGCTGCGATGGGCCGGTCAACCTGGCCAGGTTGGCGACGCTCGTCGACGAATCGGACCGTACCGAGCTCAAATATCCGGCGTTCGTACCAGGCACGCCGGATCGGCTTCGCGGCCAGTCCGACATCCTCGCCGCGATCCGGCAGCAAGACATTCTGCTGCACCATCCGTATCAGTCGTTCGATCCGGTGGTCGAGTTCATCCGCAAGGCCAGCGACGATCCCGACGTGGTGGCGATCAAGCAGACCGTCTATCGGACGGGCGTCAATTCGGTGCTGATGGAGGCGCTGGTCGAGGCCGCTCGCCGCGGCAAGGAAGTCACCGTTGTGGTCGAGCTCCTGGCCCGATTCGACGAGGAAGCGAACATCAACTGGGCCGAGCGGCTGGAGGCAGCCGGGGCGCAAGTCGTCTACGGCGTATTCGGGCTGAAGACCCACGCCAAGCTTGCGCTGCTGCTGCGCCGCGAGCCCGACGCCGCGGGCCGCGCGCAGCTGCGGCCGTATGCCCACCTGGGCACTGGAAACTACCACCCTCGCACGGCGCGGCAATATACGGACTTCGGACTGCTTACCGTGAATCCGGAACTGTGCGCCGATGTCGCCGAGGTCTTCCTGCACATCACCAGCCTCGCACGTTCGAACCGGCTGAAACGCCTCTGGCTCGCGCCGTTCACCATGCACCGTCAATTGCTTGCGGCGATACACCGCGAGACCCGACACGCGAAGGAGGGCGGCCGCGCCCATATCATGGCCAAGATGAACGGCCTGGTCGAAGAAGCGGTGATCAGGGCGCTTTATGCCGCTTCTCAGGCCGGCGTGAAGGTCGACCTGGTCGTGCGCGGCGCGTGCGCGCTGCGCCCTGGCGTCAGAGGATGGTCCGACAACATACGGGTTCGCTCGATCGTCGGGCGCTTCCTCGAGCATCCGCGCATCTGGTATTTCGCGAACGGCGGCAGCGACGACGTCTATCTGTCGAGCGCCGACTGGATGGGACGAAACCTGTTTCGCCGCATCGAGGTGGCGTTTCCCGTGCTCGACAAGGAGCTCAAGGCGCGCGTCATCGCCGAAGGGCTGGCGGTGTGTTTCGACGACAATTGCAGCGCGTGGGATCTCGGCGCGGACGGCGAATATCTGCGCGCCAAGCCCGCGCGGCGCGCCCGCGCCTGCGCCGCGCAGGAACTCCTGCTCGATCGGCTGGCCGAACGTCCGAGCGCCGCACTCTGAATGGAGCCGCTGCCGTCATGGACCTGATCCTCTGGCGCCACGCCGACGCCGAACCCGGCGAGCCCGATATCGAGCGCCCGCTGACGGCCAAAGGCATACGTCAGGCCGAGCGCATGGCCGCCTGGCTCGATGGTCACCTGCCCGACCGTTGCCGCATTCTGGTGAGCCCTGCCGAACGCGCCCAGCAGACCGCACGCGCGCTCGGGCGAAACTTCAGGACCGTGCCCGAGCTCGCGCCCGGCACCCCTGCCGCCGCCGTGCTGGCCGCCGCCGGATGGCCCGATGCGCGCGAGGCCAGGCTGATCGTCGGTCATCAGCCGACGCTCGGTGAAACCGCGGCGCTGCTCTTGTCGGGCAGTGACGCTCCGTGGGGCATGCGCAAGGCCGCCGTCTGGTGGCTGTCCAACCGGGCGCGCGAGCAGGGCGCCGACGTCGTTCTCAAGGTCGTTATCGGCCCCGATTACCTCTAGCACGGCCTTAAGTCCCGCCGCGGCGCCTTGCAGCGATTCGCTAATCGGCGTGCAGCGCCTGCCACTGCGCGCGTTCGCGCTCCAGCAAGTAAGCGGTCAGCGGGTGGGCCCCGAGCCAGCGCTGACTCACCCGGATGGCGACGCCGCCCCGGGTCTTCAGCGCCACATGCGGCAGAGCGACGTCGGTTCGGGCGTGACAGAGCAGCACGGCCAGCCGCAACGCCGCGATCTGCGCGCGCGCCGCCGGATCGCCGAGCTCGGCGCGGACCTTGGCCAGGCCGCCACGGCAGCCATAGACCAGCAGGGCGAGCCGCGCCTGCTCGCCCGCCGAGAACCCGGGCATGTCGGCGTGCTGGAGGATGTATGCGCCATGCTTGTGAAACCCGATGTGCGAGACCGACATGCCTATCTCGTGCAGCAGCGCAGCCCAGTGCAGCATCTGTGTCTGCTCCGGGCCGGCCTTGGGCGCGGCACGGCGGAACAGGCCGCTCGCGAGCGTGTCGACCCGAGTGGCATGGCGGCGGTCGACCTGGTAGCGGTCCAGAAAACGCTCGACGGTGAGCTGTCGGGCGTCGCGATCGACGGTTCTGCCGAGCAGGTCGTAGAGAACCCCGAGACGCAGCGCACCGCCGACCGGATCGATCCGCTCGATGCCGAGCTCGGTGACCGCCGCGCTCATGATGGCGAGTCCCCCTGCGAGCACCGGCTCGCGCTCGGGCTTGAGCGCATTGAGCTTGAGGCGTGCCGGCTCGCCGGCGCGAACCAGGCGCTTCTTCAGGCGGTCGAGGCCCGCCGGTGTAATCCCTCCGGCGGAAAAGCCGTTTTGCTCGAGGATTTCGGCCAGCGCAGCCGCCGTACCCGAAGACGCGTACGCGGTCTTCCAATGACCGGCGCCAAAATCGCCGGCGATGGCTTCGATTTCGACCCGGGCCGCGGTCTCCGCTGCGTCGAACGCGCTCGCGGTGACCATGCCATCGGGAAAGAATTTCTGCGTGGTGCTGACGCAGCCCAGGGTCAGCGACTCGAGCCGATCCGGCTCGAGGCCCCGGCCGATGATGAATTCGGTCGACCCGCCCCCGATGTCGACGACCAGGCGCGGTGCGTCGGAGGGTGGCAGCTCGTGGGCAACGCCCAGATAGATCAGCCGCGCCTCTTCGTGCCCGCTGATGACGTCGATCCGGGATCCCAAGGCGCGCTCGGCTCTGGGCAGAAACTCGCGCGCGTTGGCCGCGACGCGAAAGGCGTTGGTCGCTACCGCGCGTAGCGCCGACGGATGGACGCCGGACAGGCGCTCGCGAAACCGCGCCAGACAGGCAAGCGCCACCTTCATTGCCGCCGGACTGATGCGTCCATGGCGGTCGATGCCGGCGCCGAAGCGCAACGTCTCGCGCCAGGTGTCCTGCCGGTAGATCTGGTCGCCCTCGACCCGGCCGATCTCCAGGCGAAAGCTGTTCGATCCGAGGTCGACGACGGCAAGCGTCTTGGCGGTCACGGACTGGGCCTGTTCACGCCGGCATCCGGCGCGACGAAAAGCAGTGCGCGCAAGCCTAACAGAAATACGCGCATGCGACCCAACGCCGGCTTTGGGCGCACAGGTGTTTCTGCTACGCTCGCTGCCTCGTCCACCCCTCGTTTCGCCCCGTGCCGATCGACTATCTGCAAAGAATTCTGAACGCGAAGGTCTACGACGTCGCGATCGAATCGCCGCTCGAGCCGGCGCCGATGTTGTCGCGCCGTATCGGCAACCGCGTGCTGCTCAAGCGGGAGGATAAGCAGGAGGTATTTTCGTTCAAGCTTCGCGGCGCCTACAACCGGATGGCGCATCTTTCGACCGCCGAGCGCGCGCGGGGAGTCGTCGCGGCGTCGGCTGGCAATCACGCCCAGGGGGTCGCGTTGGCCGCACAGCGGCTCGGTTGCAAGGCGACGATCGTGATGCCGGTGACTTCTCCGTCGATCAAGATCCAGGCGGTCGAGGAGCGCGGCGCAACCGTCGTCCTGCATGGCGATTCGTACAGCGACGCGTATACGCACGCAGTCAAGCTGCAAAAGGCGCGGCGGGCCACGTTCATCCATCCGTACGACGATCCCGATGTGATCGCCGGCCAGGGGACGATAGCGGTGGAAATCCTGCGCCAGTGCCAGGGACCGCTGGACGCGATCTTCGTCGCCGTCGGCGGAGGCGGATTGATCGCCGGCATCGCGTCCTACGTGAAGCGGGTGCGCCCGGGGGTGAGAGTCATCGGCGTGCAACCGGCCGACTCCGACGCGATGACCCGGTCGCTTGCCGCCGGGCGCCGCGTCCGCCTTGGGCATGTCGGGCTTTTTGCCGACGGGGTCGCGGTCAAGCAGGTCGGCAAGGAAACGTTTCGCATCTGCCGGGAACTCGTCGACGACATGATCACCGTCGACACCGATGCGATTTGCGCCGCGCTCAAGGACGTGTTCGAGGATACGCGCGCGGTGCTCGAGCCGGCCGGCGCGCTATCGGTCGCCGGCGTCAAGGCCTGGTGCGAGCGGCACCGGCCGAAACGCCGGACTTTCGTCGCGATCGCGTGCGGCGCCAACATGAATTTCGATCGCCTGCGCTTTGTCGCCGAACGGGCCGAGCTGGGCGAAGCGCGCGAAGCGATCTTCGCG
>JBDTNP010000127.1:0-7122 GCA_039933695.1 Betaproteobacteria bacterium
CGAGTTCGGTAAGATAGCCTTCGCGCCGAAAGGCATGGCGGAAAAAACATGTCGCCGCGCTTTACAGCCGCCCCATTCCAAAAGGCGCCGTAATTCTAAGTGTATAATGTTGCATAACAATTGTTGCTTGCCCGCTTCTTGCTTCCCCTCCGCTCGCGAGGAGGACTGATCCCATCGGGAAACGTGGCGTAAAGCGCGACCATCGAATCGGACTGACCCTGCGCGAATCGGGAGGAAGCATGCGCATCAAACACGTCATCACGGCACTCTTGCTGTTTGGTCTGCCCGCGTTGGGCTTCGCGGATACCACCAATCTGGACAGCACCAACCTTGATGCGGTCGGCCAGTTGCCCGAACCCGAGACGCTCGCGCTGCTGGCGATCGGGGCGGTGGGCTGGGCGATCGCGCGCTGGGCCAAGCGCAAGTAATCTTCGCAGCATCCTGACGAAGCGGCATCACCTCTACGAGGGGTGCCGTGCTCGTTTTGTTTCGGCGACTGCAGCCGCAGCCAGGCGAGGTTGCGCGGAAGTCCGCCGGGTCGACCTCGCCGTCAGAACAAGTGGTTTCGCTCGATAATGACCATGGCCGACAGGCAATGGCCCGCCGCGTCGACCCGGGTCAACGGATCGTAGATGCCGGCCAGGAATCCTCCCGAGTATTCCGCCATTCGTGGCGCACGAAGATAGGCCTCGCCGCCCAGCGCCAACCCTTGCTGGCCGGGTTGGATCTGCAGTCTGTCGAGCTTCGTGACTTCGTTTGAGAGCCAGGCGCGCAGTGCGCGTGCGCGATCGGTATCGTTCTCCCCCGATTGCTTCAGAGCCGCCGCGATCGCGCCGATGCCCTCCATTGCGGCACAGTTGTTGGCATCCGCAGCGAAGCGACGCTGATACCTCGCAACAAAACCATCCCCCAGCTGGCGCAGATAAGCCAGGAATTTCGCATCGGCGGTTGTCTTGTATCGTTGGGCGGCCGCCATCGCGCCCCAGCCGAAGAAATTCACGCTCGGGTTTTCCGAGTAACGGCGTAGCAAGGCGTCGTCCAGGTCCGATAGGGCTTTGGTCAATCGCAAGTCGTCCTTGTTCAGATCGCCATAGACGGCGAGTGCGAGCCATGCCTCGCCGTTGTAGTAATCCGAATCGTCTATGGACGATGGATCTTGCCGGAAGCCTCCGCCAGGAATGCGCAGACTGAGCAGTCCGTCCCGCCAGGCGGCCCGCAGCCCGGCAAAGCTTTGGTCACCCGACGCGTGCGAGTAAACGACCTCGGTCAAGAGAGCCAGCGCGACGGTGCCCGCCAGGGCGTTGCCGTAGCTGCCGTCCGGGCTGACAACCTTGCCGTCTCCCGAGGTCTGATAGAGGAGACCGAAGCGGCCCAGTGCACTCTTGAGTCGCCATCGGCCCACGGGTGAGGAAAGGGCGTGCGTTGCCTCGACGAGCTGTTGCAGCCTCCGTTTGCCGATTGGAAGCGAAAGCTTGCCGAACGCGGACAATGTACGCTGGATGCGATCGCGAACCCGGGGGTCCCCGGTGTAATCGAAATAATTGGCCAGTGCAGCCGACGACGATGCCTGGCGAATCAGATTCGATGGCGAAACGAGATCGGGCTCGATGGCCTTGTCGGCGAGAAAGTTGAAGCCGTACGGGATGAAATCCGCCGCCTGCGCCGACGCCACCCAGCTATCGACGGTAAGACGCATGATCGCCGGAATGTCGGCGGCTGTCGCCGCGGCCGCGGGCGGGTGCCAAGCCGCGGCCATTGCACAAAAAGCGGCTATCGCACCGAAGAGCGCAGGCGGTATTTGAGAACTGCGCAAATTTTCCCTCGTCATCGATGACAGCGCTCGTACCGTATCGGGACCGCCGGCACCGACCGGATCATACAATGCGGCTAAAAAAAAGCGGCCCGAAGGCCGCTTTTGGCGTGATGCTGGTTCTTGCCTCGTCAGCCGCGCGGGTCCCCGTTATCGTCGACGGTCAACGTCGATCCCGGGGGCGAGCTCATTTGGACGTGATGCTCGATCCCGCGGAAGTTATACGAGACATCCCAATAGTCGGGCTGTAACCGGCCCTGGACGTTTTCGCAGCGTTGGACGTCCTGACTGTAAACGGTTTGATCGCCTCGTCCGACGTTGGCGCCGATCGCCGCGCCGGCAACCGCGCCGCCCGCGGTGGCTACGTCTCTTCCGCGTCCGCCGCCGACCTGGTGACCGAGTATGCCGCCGATGACGGCACCGGCGATCGCTCCGGGAACGTTGACCCCGCGACGTTCCTCGTAAACCTGGCCCGGTTCAACCCAGCATCGCTGCTCGGGCGGCCCCACGACGGCATGCACCGAAGTCACCGGAACTTGGTACAGTCGCTCGGCCGGCGGTGGCCCGTAACTCGGTGCGGCGGCCAATACCGGCGGAGGACCGTAGACCGGAGCCGGCGCGTAGTCGTAACGCCCTACGCTATCGACTGGGCGGACCGACGAGATGCGTTCGCTCATGCCCATCGACCGGAGGCTGTCATAGTTTCCGGGCTGCAGCACGACGCAGCGCCCCTGGAATCGAGCATCCTCGCAGACTTGCCAGGTCCCGCCGGTGACGACCAGCGATTGGGCACGATCGTTGAAGCCGAATGGATCGAAATCCCAGAGCGCCTTGTCCGCGGTCACCGCAGGCCCGCGGAAGCCTTCGCCTTCGTAGAGTGTGATTTGTGCCGCTGCCTGCGTCGCCAGAGCTACGCCGGCGACCGCAAGCGCCATTTTCAAAGTTCGCATAATTACCTCCTGTGCCATTACCTGCATCGCGATGCAGGACTGTGCGTCACGCGTGGATAATAGACTCCCGCGGGCATCGAGGCTGTCAGGAGTTATCCGAAAATGATGTAGGACATTTGGCGGAGGCCCCCAAGGGCTGCGGCCGGGCAATGCGACGCGCCGAACGCTCCAGGGCGAGCCGTTTGCGCCCCCGCCTGCCGGCGAACACCGCGAAGCGTACTGGGGGTAAGATCGGCCGCGCGCTCAGACTCGGGCTTGCGCCTGAAAAAAGATCACGGGTGAGGTCACCCCGCCCGGTTTTTCCAAGATGGCAACCGCTAAACGGACGGCGACGTGCCCAGGATCCTGATTGGTACGGCTTCGTGGACGGATAAGAGCCTCATCGGGTCCGGCCTCTTCTATCCGCCGAGCTGCAGTACGCCGGAAGAGCGCCTTCGCTTCTACGCTTCTCGGTTTCCGATCGTCGAGGTCGACAGCAGCTACTACGCGCTGCCGGATCCTCGCGTCGCCCAGCTCTGGGTAGATCGCACACCAGCCGACTTCACATTCAACATCAAGGCATTTCGGCTGCTCACCGGGCACCAGACCGCGCCGTCGGCGCTGCCGAAAAACATTGTGGAGGCGATGGGGCCGATCGGCAAAAGGAACATCTACTACAAGGATTTGCCCGTCGAGTTGCTCGACGAAATGTGGCGCCTGTACCGCGCCGGAATCGAGCCGCTCAAATACGCCCGCAAGCTCGGCGCCGTGCATTTTCAGTTCGCGCCATGGGTCGCGTATCACCCGAGAAATCTCGAGCACATCGAGGAGTGCCAGCGCCAGCTGGAAGGATTCCGCTTGTCGATCGAATTCCGCAACCGCACGTGGTTCGAAGGCAAGCACGAAAAGGCAACGCTCGACTTCGAGCGCGCGCGCGGACTGGTCAACGTTACCGTCGACGAGCCACAGGGTGTGGCGAACTCCATTCCACAGATATGGGACGTGACCAATCTCGAACTGGCGATCGTTCGCCTGCACGGCCGCAATCACGCGACTTGGAACAAGAAGGGTCTCTCGTCATCGGCCCAGCGCTTCAACTACGATTACACCGATGAAGAGCTAGGAGGCCTAGCGGAGCGGATCGGCTCGATCGCCGCCTCGAGCGTGCATGTGATCTTCAACAACAATTACGAGGATCAGGGTCAGCGCAATGCCCGGACCCTTGCGTTGATGACCGAGACGCTGTGATCGATCCGCGATCTCACTCGCTGGCGGTCGCTCCCGATCCGCCCATTTCCTTCGGCAGGTCTTTCAATTTGGTCAGCCCGTCCTTCAGCGGCAGAACGCTTTCCTGGTAATGGACATGCACGCCGGGCTTGAACGGCAGATCCGGAATAACCGCGGCGTAGACGTCGATCAATTTCATGCCGGGGTGCTCGGTGAGGACGTGTCCGCCGCAGGTCAGGCACCATTTGCGGTAGCTGTGCGGCGACTTGTTATAGGTGCCGATGTTGTCGGCGCCGCGCGTGATTCGCACGGCGTCAGGGGACCACAGCGTGAATGCGTTCACCGGCCCGGCCGACCAGTGCCGGCACGATTCGCAATGGCAATAGCCCATCGCGACCGGCTCGCCGGTGACCGTCAGCTGCACCGCGCCGCAAAAACAGGATCCGGTATGAGTCTTCGCTTGGTCCATGAGCTGCTCTCCTTGACGAAATTCGGATCGGCGCGCATCGACGAGGAGCCGTCGACGACTCGCGAGTCCTGCGCGACGGCTGTGGCCGTCAGCACGCGATACAGCGCTTCGCGAGCCCTTCGCGGCACGATGCATGGGCGACGAGGCCTTGCTGCAGCAGCTCGTCGGAAACGGGCATCGGCACGTAATGCTGGTGTCTGGCTTCGTCGTTGCGGACGACGGTCCCGGCCAGTATTGTCGGCGAAGGATCGCCATAGCCGGCTGCCCCGCTAAAACGAAAAGTCCGATAGTCCGCCTTCAGCGGTTCGCCGAGATCGAGCCAGCGCGAGAGCTCGGCCAGAACGGGCTCGGTGTCGCCGAGCAGCCGCTCGGACTCCAGGAACAGCGCATTGCCCCCCAGATGAGCGCAATAACCTTCGAGCTGCCGCAGGCGTGTGACGTAGTAGTCGAGGACGCGCACCGGATCGCTGAATTTGCCTTTGTGGCCGCGGGCGCGGCTCATGTTCAGGATGCTGCGGAACGTGTCCTCGGGATTGCGCAGCAGGAAAAGGACTTTTATCTCCGGCCGGTCGAGAATGCCGGGAGCGATTTCGCGATGGTTGTGCAGGATCTTGTCGAGAACATATCGGCCGAGCGCCGGGTTGCCGGTAATCTGCTGCACTTTACGTGCGAGCCGCTGCAGGTCGAGGCGGCTGAAATACGATAGCTGTGCTTCGCCGTAGCCGGAAATTTCAGGATGGCTGCCGAGGATGTGGCACAGCAGGCTGGAAAAGCTCCGCATGTGGCTGACGACGAATAGAAAGCGGCCCGTATGCCGGGCGAGCTGCGCGCCGTACTCGTACTGGACGCTGGACAACATGCCGTTCTCCCCATCGCGACATGGTGATGCCGGCGGTGGAGCCGCCGTTGCTGTTTCGCCACGTATTGTTACAGATTCCTGACGCGACGATAAGCGGGGCGCCGCGCCTCGACGCCCGGGTTCGACGCCGCCGGGCAACGCGTAAGGGCGGAGGCGGTCCAAGCGACTGATGGCCAGCGGGCCACGGGTCGAGCTCGACAGGCATAATTCGGCAGGACGGCCCGACGCTGCTCCGGCAGCGCCCTACCCAAGGAGATGCGCATGTTCTCGGTCTTCCAGAAGAGCTTCGCCGCGGCAACGCTCGCCGCACTCAGCGTCGGCGGCTGCGGCAGCAGTTCGAACGCCGCCACCTTGCCGGACCCGGTGGTCGACACCGCCAAGACCGTCGACAAACGGACCGGCACCGCGGTGTTCGCCGGCGGTTGCTTCTGGGGTGTCGAGGCGGTATTCAAGCACGTCAAAGGCGTGACGTCTGCCGTGTCCGGCTACGCCGGGGGCAGCGCAAAGACGGCGCACTACGAGGTCATTGGCACGGGCTTGACCGGACACGCCGAATCGGTCGAGGTCACCTATGACCCGTCGCAAATCTCGTATGGGCAGCTGCTGCGGGTATTCTTTTCGGTGGCCCACGATCCGACGCAGCTCAACCGCCAGGGTCCGGACGTCGGGACGCAGTACCGTTCCGCGATTTTTTACGCCAATCCCGAACAGCAGCGCATCGCCCAGGCCTATATCGACCAGCTGTCCAACGTCAAGGTGTTCGGGCGCCCGATCGTAACCCAGCTGACTCCGCTCAATGCGTTCTATCGGGCCGAGGACTATCACCAGGACTATCTGGCCAAGCACCCGGGGAACATGTACATCGTCATCAACGACCTGCCCAAGCTCAATCACCTGCGACAGGAGTTTCCGCAGATCTACGTCAGCCGCTGACCGTCGCCGGCCGTCCTTTTCGTCAGATCAGGCCGCCGATGATGTTGATGCTCATCGTCAGGATCGTGATGTTGTAGACGAAGGACAGCACGCCATGGATAAGCGTGAGCCGCCGCATGTGCCGCGCCATCACCGCGACGTCCGAGACCTGTGAAGTCATGCCGACGACGCAGGCGTAATAGGCGAAATCCAGGTAGTCGGGCTCGCCCTCGTCGGGAAACTTGAGCCCGCGTTGATGCTCGTCGCCGTCCGGGCGCGCGTAGTAGAGCCTCGCGTAGTGAAACGCGAACAGGGTCTGGATGAGCAGCCACGACAGGAGCAGGGCGGCAACGGTAAGCGTCAGGTAGCCCGCTCGCGGCCAGAACGCCAGATCCTTGAGATTGCCGGCGAGAAACCCGATCGCGACGAAGCTCGCGCTCGCCGCGGTCGTCACCAGCAGGAAGATAACGTATCCGCTCTGGTCGTATTGCTGCGCGCGGACGCGCGTCATGGCTTCGTCGGAGCGTGCGACCACCATCCAGGCGAGGAAGAGGTAGACCAGCGCGCCGATGTCCCACGCGAGCAGCAGTCGCGTGCCTGGCCCAAGCCAGTGCCGCGTCAGCACGTCAGCCGCCACGGCGATAACGACGACGAGCGCCAGGCGCATCGGCGGCGCCAGGCGCAAAGCCCACGGCAGCTTGATTTCGGCCATTGCACGTTCCCGCGCGCGAGCCGGCACGCTCGGCGCAATGTTCCGGCGGTGCTGGAAGGCTCCGCCGTTGCCAGGCCCGATTGTAAGGGGCTCGAACGCTAGGCAGGCCTCCCGGGGGCGCTCAGGGGGCGCCCATCCCACCCGATCCGACCGGCGGTTTGCCACGGCTCCGCTACGCTGCTATGATGCCAACGTCATACGAAC
>JBDTNP010000128.1:0-2722 GCA_039933695.1 Betaproteobacteria bacterium
CGACCGTCTCGGCAGCGACGGCTATGCGTTCGCCAACGTCAACGCGGTCGCCGAGATCGACCGCGGCAAGCGGACGGCAGGGTTCACCTTCTTCATCGATCCGGGCCGCCGCGTATATATCCGCCGCATCAACATCAGCGGCAACAGCAAGACGCGGGACGAAGTGATACGTCGCGAGCTACGCCAGCTCGAAGGCGCCTGGTATGACGCGGCGCGCATCGAGCGGTCGAAGGTCAGGATCACGCGGCTCAATTTCTTCGAAGACGTCAACATCGAGACACCCGCGGTTCCGGGCAGCCCGGACCAGGTCGATATCGACATCACAGTCACCGAGAAGTCGACCGGCAATCTGCTGGCAGGCGTCGGCTATTCCAGCGCCGACGGGAGAGTGTTGTCGGGATCGATCTCCCAGAACAACATTTTCGGCACCGGCAACGCCCTGGCCGCCTCGATCAACAGCAGCCGCGTCAATCGCGCCATCGGGGTCAGCTACACCGAGCCGTACTGGACCACCGACGGCATCTCGCGAACGATCGAGCTCTACGACAAGAATGTCGATCCGTCTTCCCTGCCGATCGCGCAGTACTCGTCGCAGACGCTGGGCGGCGCTCTCGCTTTCGGCGTGCCGGTCACCGAAACCGACTTGATCAACTTCGGCGGCCGGGTCGAGCACACGAGGATCCAGTTGTTCGGCCAGAGTCCTCCCGCGTACTTCCAGTTCGTCAAGGACTTCGGTTTCGTGACCAATAGCTACATCGTGACGGCTGGCTGGTCGCGCGATTCCCGCGACAGCATCCTGTTTCCCAGCAAGGGCCTGCTGCAGAGCGTTCTGGGCGAGCTTGCGTTACCGATCGGCGACCTGACGTATTACAAGCTCAACTATCTGATCCAGTGGTTTACGCCGATGCCGTTGAACACGGTGCTGATGCTGCGCGGCGATTTGGGCTACGGCGGCGGCCTGAGCAACAAGACGCTGCCGTTTTTCAAGGCGTATTATGGCGGCGGAGTGGGATCGGTCCGGGGTTACGAGACGGCGTCGCTGGGCCCGCAGGACAGCCAGGGCAACACGATCGGCGGACGGGAGAAGATCATAACCAACGCCGAGCTGTTTTTTCCGCTGCCGGGCGCCAAGGCGAACGACCAGTCGGTCAGGTTGTCGGTGTTCATGGACGCGGGAATGATTCGCGACGTCGGCCTGCAGCCCGAGCTCGAATCGTTCCGTTATTCGATCGGCGCCGGGGTCGCCTGGAACTCCCCGGTAGGGCCGCTGAAGCTGAGCTACGGTTATCCGCTGAAGAAAAGACCGGGTGACCGCATCCAGAACTTCCAGTTCCAGGTGGGTACGATATTCTAGTTGCGTAGCGGGCGTAGACTGGCGATCGGAATGGCATCCAGCGCGACTGGAAATCGGCGGGCGCCGCAAGACTATGCGCAGGAGAGAGAGTTGAAACATCGCATGCAGCAGTTGCTCATTTGTGCCGCCGGCGCATTCCTCGCGGCCTCGCTTGCCGCTCCCGGCTTCGCCCAGGGCGCCGACTACAAGATCGGCTTCGTCAACAGCGAGCGGCTGTTTCGCGAGGCGGCGCCGGCCAAGCGCGCACAGACGAAGCTGGAAAAGGAGTTTGCCGGCCGGGATGCAGAGATCCAGAAGCTTGGCAAGCAGGTGCGCGACCTGCAGGCGGCGCTCGAGAAGGACGGGGTGACGATGGCGGAAAACGATCGCCGCGCCAAGGAGCGGGATCTCGCCAACATGAGCCGTGACCTGCAGCGAATGCAGCGCGAATTCCGCGAGGACCTCAACTTGCGGCGCAACGAGGAGCTCACTGCCGTGCAGGAGCGCGCCAACAAGGTCATCCAGCAGATCGCGATCGATGAAAAGTTCGATCTCATCATTCAGGATCCGGTCATCTACGCCAGCCCGCGCATCGACGTCACTGAACGAGTGATCAAGGCGCTCGCCGACAAGTAGTCCCGCCAAGCCGGGGCCGCCCGAAGCGCATGAGCAACAGTCAAGACGCTCGGGGCATCGCTCTGAAATCGCTGGCCGAACCGGCGCGCGCCGAGCTCGTCGGCGACGGCGGTGTGCTGATCGATCGGGTCGCCACCCTCGATGGCGCGACCGCCGGGGCGATCGTCTTTTTGGCCAACCCGAGGTATCGCCATCAGCTGCAATCGACGCGCGCGAGCGCGGTCATCATCGAGCCGCGCTTTGCAGCAGACACCGCATTGCCCAAGCTGGTGACTTCGAACCCTTATGCCGCGTATGCACGCGTCGCCGCGCTCTTCCACCCGTCGCATGCGGTCGCCCCCGGCATACACCCGACGGCGATCGTCGCAGCGAGCGCCCGCGTCGCCGCTAGCGCGGCGATCGGCCCTTGCGTCGTCATCGGCGAGGGCGCGAGCATCGGCGAACGCACGCGCATCGATTCCGGCTGCGCGATCGGCGAGGACTGCAGCCTCGGGGACGATATCGTGCTGTATCCGCGCGTCGTCCTGTACGCGCGCACGGTCGTGGGTGCCCGCACCCTGATTCACAGCGGGGCCGTCCTGGGCGCCGACGGGTTCGGCATGGCCGACGAGGGCGGCAAGTGGCTGAAAGTGCCCCAGCTGGGGCGGGTCGTCGTCGGCGCCGACGTCGAGATCGGCGCCAACACGACGATCGACCGGGGCGCGATCGACGACACGGTCATCGAAGATGACGTCAAGCTCGACAATCAGATCC
>JBDTNP010000129.1:0-5846 GCA_039933695.1 Betaproteobacteria bacterium
CCGACGCGTAGCCGAGCTCTTTTCCGCCCAGCTTGCCGTAGCCGATGATCGCGAATCGCGGCGGCTCCGCGCCGGGACCCTGTATCTGGGCCCAGCAGCGGTCGAGCGCGGCGGCCAGAACGATGTCGGCGAGCATCGACAAATGGTCGGCCAAGCGCTCGACCGAAAGCCGCCCGGCCAGGTCCTGGGCAAGCAGGCGAAACACCTGCGCCTGCTGAAAGTGCCGCAGTGCATCCATCTGCCGCTCGGCATCGCCCGGATGCGCGGCAAGCTGCGTACCGAGCTCTTTGCGCCACGCATCCCAATCGGGCTCGGTCAGAAGCACGCGGCTGTCCAGCAGCTCGTCCAGCAGCATCGGATGCTGCATCAGGTAACTGGCGGCCCAGGAGCTTGCCCCCATCAGCTGCGCAAGGCGCGGCAGCACCGGCGGATGCTCGACCAGCAGGGCGAGATAGGCGCTGCGCCGGCTAATCGTCTCCAGCAGACCGAGCAAGCGCTCGAACACCGTCTGCGGTGCCGATGTCGCCGCTGCCGCGCGCAGCGACTGCGGCACCAGTGCATCGAAGCGCGCACGCGAAGTCGTCGGCAATTGCAGATAGCGCGGACTTTTCCGGACGCGCGCGAGCTCGACGATCAACGCGCGCGGATCGTCGTAACCGACGGCAGCCAGCGCAGCCAGGTGCGCGTCCTCGGGCGACGGCGCGATCCAGACGACGGCGAGCGGATCTCGCTCGGCGCCGCCGTCGGCGGCGGAAAACAGCGCGTCGAAGTGGCGGTCGACGTTGTTGCGATGCCGGTCCAGCAGCCGATCGAACGCGGCCACATCCGGGCATGCCATCGCCTCGGCTAGCGCGGCGCGATCGGCATTGTCCTGCGGCAGATCGTGCGTTTGCGCATCGTCGCGATATTGCAGACGATGCTCGACCTTGCGCAGGAACAGATAAGCGTCGAGGAGCTCGTCCGCGGCCGCGGCCGGCAGCAGGCCTCGGACGCGCAGCGCGGCGAGCGCGGGCAGGGTGCCGCGAAGACGAAGCGCCGGCTCGCGGCCGCCGCGCACCAGCTGCAGCGCCTGGACGATGAATTCGATTTCGCGAATGCCGCCGGGTCCGAGCTTGACGTTGCCGACGTGATCGCGGCGCCGGCCCTGCTCGCGAATCTGGCGATGCACGTCGCGCAAGCCCTCATACGCGTCGTAGTCCAGATATTTGCGATAGACGAAAGGAGCGACCAGCTGCTCCAGCTCGCCGGCGCGCGCGCCGGTCAAAGTGCGGGCCTTGAGCCATGCGTAGCGCTCCCAGGTGCGGCCCTGTGCGATCAGATACTGTTCGAGCGCCGCGAACGACGACGCCAGCGGACCCGCATCGCCGTACGGGCGCAGTCTCAAGTCGGTGCGGAAAACATAGCCTTCGGGCGACGGCTCGGCCAGGGCGGCAACGACTCGTCGTCCCACGCGATCGAAAAAATCCTGATTCGCCAGGACCTTCGGGCCGCGCGTGTCGCCGTCCTCCGGATAGACGAATACGAGATCGACGTCGGACGAAACATTGAGCTCGCCGCCGCCGAGCTTGCCCATTGCGACGACGATCAGCTGTTCAGGCCTGCCGCTATCGGCACCGAACGGCTCGCCGTGGATCGCCGCGAGCGCGTTCGAATGTGCGTCGACCGCCGCGGCGATCGCATTCTCGGCCAGCCGCGTCATCGTTGCGCAGACCTCGTTCAGATGGGCGCGCCCGGTCAGATCGCGCACCAGGACGTGCAGGTACACGCGCTGGCGCAGTCGGCGCAGGGCCACCGCCAGCGCCGCGGGATCGGCGCCGCCGGCGGGTCCGCCGAGATCGCCATGGGCCCATGGGAACGGCCGGTCGAGCACGGCCTCGACGGAGGCGCACAGGCCGGGATCGGCGACGCGAAGGCGCTGCGCATAACGGCTGAACTCGTACGCTGCAGCGAGGTCCATTCTGGAATTCAACGCGGCGGCCGCCCCTTTCCGTATTAAAATCGCGCCAGAACGACCTATTATGCCTTTCGCGCGCGCATCTCCGAGTTTTCCCCCCGCCCTCCCTGATTCGTTTCGCAAGACGCTGTGCGCCGCACGTACGGTCGTCTTGATCGCCGTTGTCGCGGTGTGCCTGATATTGCTCGTGGTGCGCTTTGTCATTTTTCCGCGAGTCGAAGACAACCGTGACGCGGTGGCGCATCTGCTTGCGGCGCAGATCGGCCAGCCGGTGGAGATCGGGTCGCTCGCCACCGGCTGGGACGGCTGGAACCCGCGCCTCGACATCGGCAATCTGCGCATCACCGAGCCGGGCGCCGGTGTCGCGAGCGTGATGTTGCCCGACATGCGGCTGACCGTGGCCTGGGATTCGCTGCTGTTTTTCGAGTTGCGCTTGAAGCAGTTGTCGATCGACGAGCCGCGCTTGATCGTTCGCCGCGACGCCACCGGCATGTTGCACGTGGCGGGAATGACGCTGGATCTTACCGAGAAGCCCGGCGAGCAGGGCATCGTCGAATGGGTGCTGCGCCAGCCGCGCATCGTGATCCGTGACGCGTTCATCGCTTGGCGCGACGAGCTGCGCGGTGCACCGCAGCTAACGCTCGAGCACGTCGTCCTGCGCCTGGAAAACCGCGCCGGCCGCCATCGCTTCGGCTTGACCGGCGCCCCGCCCGCGAGCCTTGCCGCGCCGCTCGACGTGCGCGGCGATTTCACCAGCGGCTCGCTGGCGGATTGGCGCGCGGCGTCCGGACGCTTCTATGCGCGCCTCGACTACGCCGACGTGGGTGCCTGGGGCGCGTGGCTGCCGCCTGGGCTTCCGATCAGCGAGGGCAAAGGCGCGGTTCGAATGTGGTTGGAGATCACCGCCGGGCAGCCGCGCGACCTCGTCGCCGACGTGATCCTGACCGGCGTCGAGGGCAAGCTTGCCAGCGATTTGCCGCAGCTTGCGCTGGCCCGGCTGGAAGGTCGTGTCGGATGGCACGACGAACCTTCGCGCCGCGAAGTCTATGCACGCCAGCTTGCGTTTGCTGCGCCGGGTGCACCACATTTCGATCCGACCGATTTCCAGCTCGCGATGCGTTACGACGCCGGTCGGCCGATCGATGGCAATGCCTCGTTCACTCGTGTCGAGCTCGCTCCGTTGCGGCAGCTAGTCCCGTACCTGCCGCTGCCGACACGCTGGCGGGATGATCTCGCGCGGTTTGCGCCGCGCGGAAC
This sequence comes from Betaproteobacteria bacterium, assembly GCA_039933695.1. Lineage (GTDB taxonomy): Bacteria > Pseudomonadota > Gammaproteobacteria > Burkholderiales > Casimicrobiaceae > PALSA-1003. The sequence goes on from JBDTNP010000129.1 coordinate 3,212, forward strand.
GCTCGATGCGGTCGCGTTGCATTGGACTGGCGATATCGCCGCACCCAGCGCGTTCGATGCCTCGGCCAACTTCGCCGGACTGGGGTTCGCGCAGGAAGGTGCGGCGCCCGGCGTCACCGGTCTTTCCGGCAGCATCGCCGCGACCGACCACGACGGAGCGATCAAGCTCGATAGCCGCGCGCTTGCCGTGCATTGGCCGCATCTGTTCTCTCAGACCCTGGCGCTCGATACCGCGAAGGGACAGCTGCGCTGGCGCAAATCCACCGAAGGCTATTCGGTCCAGGTCGAGCAGCTGGCGCTCGCCAACGCCGATGCGGCGGGCGTCGTCAACGGTGAATACCGAACGCTTGCCGACGGACCGGGCGTCGTCGACGGAAGCGCGCAATTTTCGCGGCTCGACGCAGCGCAGCTGCACCGCTATGTGCCTCTCGCCGCCGGTGCCGGCGTGCGCGACTGGATTCGCACCAGCCTGCTTGCCGGGGGCTCGAACGATGCGCGGCTGAAGGTCTCGGGCAATCTCGCCGACTTTCCGTTCGCCGATGGCAAAAAAGGCCAGTTCACGGCGACGGCGAAAGCGCAAGCTGTCACGCTGGACTATGCGACGCATTGGCCGCGGCTGACCAATCTGGACGGCGAGATCAAGGTAGATGGTGCCCGCATCAGCGTCGATGGCCGTAGCGGCCGCGCTTTCAATGCGGCCATCAGCCGGATCCAAGTCGAGATCGCCGATATGCGGATCGCGCATCCGGCGTTGCACATCGAGGGCGAAGTCTCGGGTCCGGCGGCGGATTTCCTGCGCTTCATTGCCGAAAGCCCGGTCGACGAGTGGCTGGATCATACGACCCGCGGCGCAGAAGCGAGCGGCGACGGCAAGCTCGCGCTCAAGCTGGAACTACCGATCGGCAACCACGATGGCGACCAGATCGCCGGCGACTTCACCTTCTCCGGCAATCGGCTCAAGCTCGGCGCGGGCATTCCGGCCCTGAGCCAGCTCAATGGCAAGCTCGCGTTTACGCGGCGCGAAATTCACAGCACCGGCCTTACCGCCGAGATCCTCGGCGGCCCGGCACGGCTGACGATATCGGGTGCAGTCGGCGGCATGCGTGTCGACGCGCAAGGCAGCGCCGACGTCGGCCTGCTGCGTGCGCAGTATCCGCAGCAGGTACTGGCGGCGCGTCTGACCGGCACCACCGACTGGCAGCTCGCCCTCAATGTGGCCCCGGACCGGTCGAACTGGATGCTCGACACCACGCTGAAAGGCGTCGCGGTCGATTTGCCAGTGCCGGCCGCCAAGCCGCCAACCGAGGCTATGCCGCTTCGCATCGAGCGCCGCCAGACCGAAGCCGCCACCGATCTGCTGCTGTTCACCTATGGCCGGCTTGGCCGGCTGACGGTGCAACGGCGGCTGACCGCGTCCGGCCCCGTTGCCGAGCGCGCCTTGCTGGCGCTTGGCAAGGCCGCCGGCGCGCCCGATCGTCGCGGGCTGTGGATTCGTGGCGACGTCGAGCGGCTCGATCTCGACGGCTGGCTGGCGCTGCGCGAGCAGTTGGATGCGAGCGTCGATACCGGGCCCCTGCCGCTGTCGGGTCTCGACGTCGGCGTCGGCGCGCTCGATGTGTTCGGCCGGCGGCTGAACGATTTGCGCGTTGGCGCGAATCGTGGCAGCAACGAGTGGCAACTCGACCTGCGCGGGCGCGAGCTCGAAGGCACGGCACGCTGGGAGCCTGCGTCGCCTGCGCAACCGAACGGCCGCATCGTCGCGCGCCTGCAACGCCTGACGCCGCCGACTGCAGCGTCCGAGCATGCGGCGGCGAGCGCGACTTCTCCGTCCGAGGTGAACAGCTGGCCGGAGATCGATCTGTCGGCCGAGACTTTGCGCCTGAAGGAGCGCGACCTTGGGCGTCTCGAGTTGAGTGCGCAGCCGCGCGGGGCCGACTGGAGGATAGACAGCCTGCGGCTGATCAACGAAGACGGACGGCTCGAGGCCAATGGCTGGTGGCGCGGGGGCGGCGGCAACGAGCAGACGACGCTGGACGCCGATCTCGACGTACACGATGCCGGCAGGTACCTGGCGCGCTTCGCGCTGCCGGACGCGGTTCGCGACGGCGCGACGCGGATACGCGGCCAGGTCTCGTGGGCGGGCGGGCCGCAGGACTTCGACTATCCGACGCTCAACGGTAAGCTTCGTCTCGAGACCGGGCGCGGCCAGTTCACCAAGCTCGATCCCGGGCTGGGCAAGCTTCTGGGCGTTCTTTCCCTGCAGTCGCTGAAGCGGCGGCTGACCTTCGATTTCCAGGATCTGTTTGCCGAGGGCTTTGCCTTCGACGAAATCACCGGCGATGTACGCATTCAGAACGGCGTGATGAAAAGCGACAATCTGAAGATCGTCGGACCGTCAGCGCGCGTGGCGATCCAGGGCGAGACCGACATCGCGCGCGAGACGCAGCACCTCTCCGTGCGCGTGCAACCCACGCTGTCGGCCGGCGTGTCGGTCGGCGCCGCGGCGCTGCTGCTCGCCAATCCAGTCATCGGCGCCGCCGTATATGCGGGTTCGCTGCTCGCACAAAAAGCAATGCAGGATCCGATCGAGCAGATGTTTTCGTTCGGCTACGCGGTGACCGGGAGCTGGTCGGAC
>JBDTNP010000130.1:0-5870 GCA_039933695.1 Betaproteobacteria bacterium
TCGCTGATCATCACCAACGCGCTCGATACGCGCGCGTCTGACATCCACATCGAGCCGTTCGAGAACCGGCTGATCGTGCGCTACCGGATCGACGGCGTGCTGCACGAGGTCGAATCGCCGCCGCGGCGCCTTTCCGCCGCGGTGATCTCGCGCATCAAGATCATGGCCAATCTCGACATCGCCGAGCGGCGCCTGCCGCAGGACGGGCGCATACGCCTTCGCGTGCAGGGAAAGGAAATCGATCTGCGCGTGTCGACGGTGCCGACGATGCATGGCGAGTCGGTGGTGATGCGTATCCTCGACAAGGGCGGCGTCGCGCTGGACTTCAAGCGTCTCGGCTTCGAAGAGGACACGCTGAAAAAATTCCTCAACGTGCTGCTCGAACCGCACGGTATCCTGCTGGTCACCGGTCCGACCGGCAGCGGCAAGACGACGACCTTGTACACGGCGCTCGACCGCCTGAACCAGCCCGACGTCAAGATCCTCACCGTCGAGGACCCGGTCGAATACCAGATGGCCGGCATCAACCAGATCCAGGTCAAGCCGCAGATCGACCTGACGTTTGCCAACGCGCTGCGCTCGATCGTGCGGCAGGACCCCGACGTCATCATGATCGGCGAGATCCGCGACCTCGAAACCGCGCAGATCGCCGTGCAGTCGGCCCTGACCGGCCACCTCGTGCTGTCGACCGTGCACACCAACGATGCCGCCAGCACCGTCAACCGCCTCCTGGACATGGGCGTTGAAGACTATCTGCTGACATCGACGGTTATCGGCATCCTGGCGCAGCGACTGGTCCGGACGCTGTGCCCGGCGTGCAAGACCTCGTATACCGCACTGCCGGAGGTCGTCGCCGAGCTCGGACTGCACAAGTTCGCGCCGCCCGGCGACGTCACGCTTTATCACGCCAAGGGGTGCAAGGAGTGCGCGCAGACCGGATTCATCGGACGGATCAGCATCATGGAAATGTTGCCGATGAGCGACGCGCTGCGCACGCACATCATGCGCCACGCCAATTCGGCCGAGCTGCGCATCGAGGCGATCAAGGAAGGCATGGTCACGATGTACGAGGACGGCATGCGCAAGGCGCTCAACGGTGTGACGACGTTCGAAGAGGTCCTTCGCGTCACTCGCGAAAACTAGTGTTCTGTTGCGGAAACATGATTCGGCACGCGCGCCAGCGGCCACCCGCCGCGCTCCTCTGATGGCGCTGTACAAGTATCGGGCGGTCAATGCCGCCGGCGATGTCGCAGCCGGCGAGCTCGAAGCCGCGAACGAGTCCGAGATCGTCGACCGGCTGCGCGACCAGGGGCTGATGCCGATGCGGGTCGAGGCCGCGATCGGCGGCAGGATCAACGGTGGTGCGGCGGCGCCCAAGCGCCGGCGACTGTTCGCTCCGCGCCGGGTCACGCGCGACAACCTGCTGTCGATCACCCGCGAGCTGGCGACGCTGCTCCGCGCCGGACTCCCGCTGGATCGCGCGCTGGAAGTGCTGATCGGCCTGGCGCCGACGCCGCCGGTGGCGAGCCTGCTGCAAACGATTCGCGACGACGTTCGTGGCGGCAAGTCCTTGTCGCAGGCGCTCGATGCGCATCGCGCGGTGTTCTCGCGCTTCTACGTCAACATCGTCCGCGCCGGCGAAGCGGGCGGCGCGCTGGGCACCGTGCTGACCCGGCTGGCCGAGACGATGGAGCGCACCAAGGATCTGCGCGACAGCGTACAGTCGGCGCTGATCTATCCGACGATACTGATCGGAGTCGCGGTCACCTCGGTGATGGTGCTGCTGGTTTTCGTCGTGCCGCAGTTCCAGCAGACGTTCTCGCAGGCCGGCAAGGCGCTGCCTTTGCCGACGCAGATCGTCATCCTGTTCGGCACGGCGCTGCGCAAATACTGGTGGCTCGCGATCCTGATCGTCGTCTCGCTGGTCTGGCTGATCCGCCGCCGGCTGCGGAAGGCCGAGGTGCGCTTCCGCTGGGACGGACGGCTGCTGCGTCTGCCTCTGCTGGGCGATTTGCTGGGCAAGGTCGAGGTCGCGAGATTTTCCCGCACGCTGGCCACGCTGCTCGCCAACGGCGTGACGCTGCTGGCAGGGCTCGCGATCGTGCGCGAGACGATGACCAACAGCGTGCTCGCGCGCGCTCTCGACGGCGTGATCACACGACTGCGCGAAGGCAAGGGGTTCGGACGGCCGCTGGTCGAGACCGGTCTCTATCCGAAGCTCGCGACGCAGATGATTCTCGTCGGCGAGGAGTCGGGACGGCTGGAGGAAATGCTCAACCGCGTCGCCGACGTCTACGACCGCGAGGTGCAGATCTCGATCAAGCGCTTTCTCGCGATACTCGAGCCGGCGATGATACTGGGTCTTGCCGTGCTGATCGGCGGCATCGTGTTCTCGATCCTGCTCGGCGTCATGGGCATGAGCGAACTTGTCAGCTAGACACGCCTCTAATCGAACCGGTCCGCCTGCGGGCGGAGGAGAAGCGACCATGCAGTTGAATCAGCATCATCGATCCCAATCCCGCGTGCTCGCAGCGCGATCGCCTCGCGGCATGACCTTGATCGAAATCCTCGTCGTGCTGGTCCTGATCGGCATCGTGATGGGCATCGTCGGCGGCAATTACATCGGCCAGGGAGAGAAGGCGAAGCAGCGGGCGGCGAAGATCGAAATCGAGCAGATCGGGCAGACGCTCGACCTGTTCAAGCTCGAGGTTGGGCGTTATCCGACCTCGCAGGAAGGATTGCAGGCGCTGATCACCGCGCCGGCCGGCATGACGAACTGGAACGGCCCGTACTGGAAGAAATCGACGGTGCCGAAGGATCCGTGGGGCAACGAGTACCAGTACGCGTCGCCGGGCTCGCACGGTCCGTACGACATCCTTTCGTACGGCGCCGACGGCAAGGAAGGCGGCGATGGCGGCAACAAGGACGTCACCAGCTGGGAGCAGTGACCGCCGTGAAAGCGTCCGGTCATCGCTTCGTGGTCTCGCCGCCGGCGGGTGGCGAGGCGATGCGCACCGCATGCGGCTTCACGCTGATCGAGATGCTGGTCGTGCTGACGCTGATCGGCCTCCTGGTCGCGGTCGTAATCCCGATGTTCGGCAGCGGCGTGTCGACGACCGAGCTCAAGAGCGATACGCGCGCCGTCGCCGCCGGTCTGCGCCAGGCGCGCGGCCAGGCGATCGCGCAACGCGGCGAGGCAGTGCTGATGCTCGACCTCGCCGCGCACAGCTTCAGCGTTCCGCCCGACCCGCGCGTGCACAAGCTCGCGCAGCAGCTCGAGCTCAAGCTTTTCACCGCGCAGAGCGATCTGGTCAACGACAATGTCGGCGCGATCCGCTTTTTCGCCGACGGCGGCTCGAACGGCGGACGCATCACGCTTGCCTCGGGCGAGCGCAAGTTCAACGTCGACGTCGATTGGCTGACCGGCCGCGTCGCGATACTCGAATGATCACGAACGGCGCTCGCATTCGCGACAGCTTGTCGTCCCCGCGGAGGCGGGGACCCAGTGTCGTTCGCAGTAAGTCGCTGGGTCCCCGCTTTCGCGGGGACGGCGGCGCGCGTTTGCGCCCCGCCGGCTTCTCGCTGATCGAGGTGCTGGCGGCATTCGTCGTGCTGGCGCTGGTCGGCACTGCGCTGTTCCGCATCTTTGCTGGCGCGCTCGGCAATGCGTCGCTATCGGACGAATACAGCCGCGCCACGCTTTTCGCCGAAAGCCGCCTCGCGTCGCCCGGCGTCGAGACGCCGTTGCGCGAGGGCACGCAGCAAGGCACGTCCGACGACGGCAAGTATGCGTGGACGTCGCGCATCGAGCCGTACCGGCCGCCGGGCAGCACGCCGGATCTCGACGCCGCGGTCGATCTGATGCCGGTGCGCCTGTGGCATATCGCGGTCACCGTCAACTGGCCCGGCGTCGCGGGCAGCGATCGCTCCATCGCCCTGGCCACCGTGCGTCTCGCGGCCAAGGAGCTTTCGCCGTGACTGCGCTCCGGGTGACGATGGTCGAGGAGAAGGTGAATCGCCGCATTGCCGGCTTTACGCTGATCGAGCTGATGGTCGCGCTGCTGCTGCTCGCGCTGATCTCCAGCATCCTCTACGGCTCACTGTCGCTGTCGGCGACCAGCTGGGACCGTGGCGAGGCGAAGGCCGAGCAGGCGGCCGACATGCGGCAGACGGCCGAGTTTCTGCGCCAGGCGCTCACCGCCGAGCATCCGCTTCGCCTGCACAAGGCGGTCGATCAGCCGCTGGTCTTCGCCGGCGCGAGCGACTCGCTCGCATTCGCCGGAGCAACGCCGGGAAGAGTCGGCGGCGGCATCTACTATTTCCATATCGCGCTTGCGGCGAGCGGCGATTCCTCGAAACTGCTGTTGTCGCGCACGATTCCCGACTACAGCGCTCTGAAACCCCCGTCGTTCGATGCCGCCGACGCCTCGGTGCTCGCCGACGGCATCGCGCAGCTCAAGTTTTCGTATTTCGGCCGCGATCCCGATGCGAACGACGCGGTCGAGCCGACCTGGCGCGATCGCTGGGACGATCCGCAGATCCTGCCGTTGCTGATTCGTATGGACGTCAAGACGGCGCAAGGCGCGAGCTGGCCGACGCTGCTGGTCGAGCCCAGGATCGCGCCCGAGGCCGGCTGCCGCGGCTGGGATGCCAACCGCAGGCGATGCACGGGGTCGTGAGTCGATGAACGCACGCATCGCCATTCCGGGATCCGCCGCGCCGCTGGCGCAGCGCGGCATCGCGCTGGTGCTGGTCCTGTGGCTGACGGCGCTCCTGACGGTGATCGCCGGCGGCTTCGCCTACGCGATGCGCAACGAAGCGCAGGCGGCGCGCAACACGATGTCGCAGGCGCAGGCGCGTGCGCTCGCCGACGGTGCGATCGCGCGCACGGTCTTCGAGCTGATGCGGCCCCGGACGATACCCGGCGTGTGGGCCGCCGATGGCGTGGTGCACGTCTGGGACGAGGACGGCATGCGCGTCGCGGCCAGCGCCATCGACGAGTCTGGTAAAATCGACCTCAACGCCGTACCGGACGCATTGCTCAACATTTTGCTGCAGACAGCCGGGCAGGTCGACGCCGCTACCGCGGCGCGCCTGGTCGACGCGATCGGAGATTGGAAGGACGCCGACGATTTCCGGCGGCCGAACGGAGCCGAAGCGGCCGAGTATCAGGCCGCCGGGCTGCCGTACAAGCCCGCGAACGCCGCTTTCGAGACGGTTGCCGATCTGCAGCGCGTTCTGGGCATGACGCCGGCGCTGTTCGCGCGACTTGCGGGCAGCCTGACCGTCTACAGCGGGGCGCCGGGCATCAATCCGCAGTTCGCGTCACGCACCGTGCTGATGGCGCTGCCGGGAGCGACCGACGCCATCGTCGATACCTATCTCGCACAGAGAGCCGCGGCGCTCGCCGCCGGTCAGCCTTTGCCGGTGCTGCCGCTCGCCGGCGCCGGCGCGCCGGTGAATGTCTGGAGGGTGCGGGCCGAAGTGACCGCGCCCGACGGCGTCGTCTTCGTGCGCGAGGCGGTGATGCGGCCAAGTCCGGACCCGCGGCGACTGCTGACGGTGCTGGCGTGGCAGGAAGGCGAGCGTACGCCACCGGTCGCCGCGGATGCGGCCAGCGCGTCGAACGCGGCGAACGCAACGAGATGATGAAGCTGCAGTGACTATGGAAAACCGCTCCGGCAATCTGGGCCGTTACGCGCGCGACGCCGCAAGCGGGATCGGCTTGCCGCGCTTCTGGCGCTGGTGGATGGCCGAGCTCAAGCCCGTCGTCCCCGCCGCCTCGCGCAGCGCCTTGCAGCGATGGCGCATGCGCCCGGTCATCGAATTCGGCGAGCGGGAAGCGGTGTTCTGGCGCCCGGAAATCGTCA
>JBDTNP010000131.1:0-6982 GCA_039933695.1 Betaproteobacteria bacterium
AAATATATAAAGCTGGTATCGACCGCGAGCCGGGGGGCGCTGACCGACGCCGGCTAGGTGCGAGCCGGCATTTCGCCGATACTGCGAGGGTTTTTCCACCCGATGCAGGGAGACACGGCGATGATTTACTGGCTCGCGCTCAGCGGCGCGATTGTGCTCGAAGTGGCCGGAACGACGTCGATGAAGCTGTCGCAGGGCTTCGCCGTCCACTGCCGTCGGTGCTGCTATTCGTGTTCTACGGCATGTCATTCACCCTGATGACGTTCGCCGTCAAGAAGATCGACATGAGCCTTTCGTACGCGATCTGTTCGGGCGTCGGCACGGCGCTGATCGCGCTGATCGGCTTCGGGTGGTTCAAGGAACCATTGACGACACTGAAGATCGTAAGCATTGTGCTCATCGTGGCGGGCGTATTCGGCCTGAACGCCAGCGTGCGCGCCGGATGAATCGCGGCGGTCGTCGCCCGCTTCCGAAATCCCGCGGCACAGGAGACATCGATGCGCCTGTTCCCCCGTGCCCTGGTTTTGATCGCTCCGCTGGCGCTGCTCGCAGGCTGCGCGACGGCGCCGGTCGGTCCGCCGGTCGCGCCGCCGCGATTCATCGTCGGCGACCATTGGCAATACCGGGTGATCGACAACATGCGGCGGGGAGCCGTCTCGCAGATCGACGCCGAGGTCGTAGCGCTGGCCGGAGATGTCGCAACGCTGCATGTCGTGAAGCTTGACGGCGGAATGCGCTCCGAATGGACCGATGAGATCGAAGGCGGCGGAGGCCTGCGGGCAGGGATGCTGGATGACTCGGCGCGGCGCTTCACGCCGGCCGCCGCGCTGCTCGCGTTCCCGCTCGAGCAGGGCAAGACCTGGCGCCAGGTCGTCCCGACGTTTCGCCGCGATATCCAGCTGCCCGACCAGATTCTGATCTACGGCAACGTGCAGGGGCGCGCGCCGGTCACGGCGCCGGCCGGCAGCTTCGACGCCATCCAGATCTATCGTGTCCTCCAGCTCGACGATGCCTCGTTCTGGCGCACCCGGACGATCCGCCGCGACCGAGTCTGGTATGCGCCCGAAGTCAAAGGGCCCGTGCGCGAAATGCGTGAAGCGCAATATTTCGAGCACGGCCACATCGACGCCACCGTGGTCTACACCGAGCGGACGATCACCGAGCTCGTATCGTTTCGACCGGGACGCGGGTAACGCCGTCGCCCTATCCGACACCAAACGGGCCGCGTCTTGCCGGGCGACTCGGGTCTACAGACCCAGCCGCTGCCAGATGATCGTCGTCAGGCTCGCCTGGTTCAGCGTATAGAAATGCAGGCCCGGCGCGCCATGCGAGAGCAGGCCGTCGCACAAGTCGGTGACCACATCGAGGCCGAAGGCGCGAATCGCCGCGCTGTCGTCGCCAAAGCTCTCGAGCTTGTTGCGGATCCAGCGCGGAATCTCCGCGCCACATGCATCGGAAAAGCGCGCCAGCTTGGTGAAGCTGGCGATCGGCATCACCCCGGGCACGATCGGCACGTCGATGCCGAGCGCCGCGGCCTCGTCGACGAAGTGATAGTAACTGTCGGCGTTGAAGAAATACTGGGTGATCGCCGAGTCGGCGCCGGCATCGAGCTTGCGCTTGAAGTTCGCCATGTCGTCACGCGGACTCCGGGACTGCGGGTGGTATTCCGGATAGCAGGCGACGTCGATATGGAACCAGTCTCCGGTCGTTTCGCGGATGAACGCGACCAGCTCGTTCGCATAGCGGAATTCGCCGACGTCGGCGCTGCCCGACGGCAGGTCGCCCCGCAGCGCAACCAGATGCCCGATGCCGTGCTCGCGGTAGGTCGAGAGCGTCGCGCGTACGGTTTCCCGGGTGGAGCCGATGCATGAGATGTGCGGCGCGGAGCGCTGGCCGCTCGCCTGGATGTCGAGCACCGCCGCGAGCGTGCGGTCACGCGTCGAGCCGCCGGCGCCATAGGTCACCGAAAAGAATTTCGGGCCGAGCTGCGCGAGCTGCGCCCGCGTTGCGGAAAGCTTCGTCGCGCCTTCCGGCGTCGCCGGCGGAAAGAACTCGAAGCTGAAAATGCGGTCGCTGCCTCCGCTCATCGGCCGCCGCCCGCTACGCTTTTTTCGGCAGCAGAAGCGCCGACAGCGCCCACGAGATGATGCTGTACAGAATCGCGCCGCCGACCGCCGGCCAGAAGCCTGCGACGTGGAAGCCTTCGATGAACGAGCCGACGAACCAGAACAAAAGGCCGTTGATCACCAAGATGAACAGTCCCAGCGTCAGCAAGGTCGCAGGCAAGGTCAGCAGCACCAGCACCGGGCGGATGAAGGTATTGATCAGCCCCAGCACCAGCGCAGCAATCAGCGCCGAGACGATCGAATCGACCTTGATCGACGACATCAGGTAAGGCAGCGCGAACAGCGCGGCCGCGTTGATCAGCCACACGAGAAGCAGTCGCATCAGCTCTCTCCCTTTGTCATCAGCAACCGTCGGGGTCCGCGGGCGCGGCGTAACCGGCGTGGAAGGCGCCCGGTCCACGCCGCTGATTAGTAGCGATACGTCTCCGCTTTATAAGGTCCTTGCACGTCGACGCCAATATACCGCGCCTGCTTGTCCGACAGCTCGGTCAGCATCGCGCCCAGCTTTTTGAGTTGCAGGCGCGCTACCTTTTCGTCCAGATGCTTGGGCAGAACATACACGCCGACCGGATACTTGCCGCCCCGGGTCCGGGCGTCGGTCCACAGCTCGATCTGCGCCATCACCTGATTGGCGAACGAGCTCGACATCACATAGCTCGGATGCCCGGTCCCGCAGCCAAGGTTCACCAGCCGCCCTTCCGCGAGCAGGATGATGCGCTTGCCGTCGGGAAAGATGACGTGATCGACCTGCGGCTTGATGTTGTCCCACGTGTATTGCTTGAGCCCGGCGACATCGATTTCGTTGTCGAAGTGGCCGATGTTGCACACGATCGCATTGTGCTTCATGCGCTTCATGTGTGTGAGCGTGATGACGTCGATGTTGCCGGTTGCGCTGACGAAGATGTCCGCCTTGTCGGCGGCGTAATCCATCGTCACGACGCGGTAGCCTTCCATCGCCGCCTGCAGCGCGCAAATCGGATCGACCTCGGTGACCCACACCTGCGCGGACAGCGCGCGCAGCGCCTGCGCCGAGCCCTTGCCGACGTCGCCATACCCGGCGACAAGCGCGATCTTGCCGGCAATCATCACATCGGTCGCTCGCTTGATCCCGTCGACCAGCGATTCGCGGCAGCCGTACAGATTGTCGAACTTGCTCTTGGTCACCGAATCGTTGACGTTGATCGCGGGAAAGGCGAGCCGGCCCTCCTTGTGCATCGTGTACAGGCGCTTGACGCCGGTCGTCGTTTCCTCGGTGACTCCCTTGATGCTGGATTTGATGCGCGCATAGAAGTGCTGATCCTGCGCCAGCCGCCGCGCAATCGCGGCGAACAGCGCGAACTCCTCCTCGTTCGACGGATGGCCGATCAGCGACCGATCGGACTCGGCTTGCGCGCCCAGGTGCACCAGCAGCGTCGCGTCGCCGCCGTCGTCCAGGATCATGTTCGGCGCGCCGTCGGTCGCTCCCGGGCCGCCCCATTCGAAAATGCGATGGGTGAACTCCCAGTATTCGTCGAGCGTCTCGCCCTTGTACGCGAATACGGGGACGCCGCTGGCGGCGATCGCCGCCGCCGCGTGATCCTGCGTCGAGTAAATATTACAGGATGCCCAGCGCACTTCCGCGCCGAGCGCCTTCAAGGTTTCGATCAGCACCGCCGTCTGGATCGTCATGTGAAGGCTGCCGGCGATGCGTGCGCCGCGCAGCGGCTGCTCGGGCGCGAACTCCTCGCGGATTGCCATCAACCCGGGCATTTCGGTCTCGGCGATCGCGATTTCCTTGCGGCCCCACGGGGCGAGATCCAGATCGGCGACCCGGAAGTCGGTAAATTGCTCGATGTCGGTGGTAGCGTTCATGCGTCACTCCATAGCGAGCGACTGCCGAGGGGAAGGGAGGGATTCTCGCTCGTTCCCCGCGGTGAGTCGCGGTTCAACGAGCGCCGTTGCCATGGGAATACCCCGAGCCTGGCAGCCGCCTGGACCTGCGACGGCTGTTGCAACGCTCCTCGGGGACGGTCATTTTAGCCTAAGCCGGGCGCCCCGTGGCGCCGCCTTACGAGCGCTCGCGCTGCCGTCCCGCCGGACCGACGGCCCCCAGCGGGCCCAATAACTACTTACACTTCAAGCCCCGGGACCAAACACCTCGTTACAACTCCCATGCAACGAACGAGGCAAAAGCCGGACAATCCAACGATTGTCCCTTTTGGGGCATGGTGCCAATAAGCGATGAACGACCAAACGCGCGACCCGGCAAGGCCGGACCCTCCGGCAGCCACCGACCGGCGGCCAGCAGTGGAAGCCGTCGATGAGCAGCCGGCGCTGACCCGGGCGGGTCCGCGGGCGCGCCGTTTGCCTTGGATAGCAGCCGCGGTTGCGCTCGCCGCAGCGGCGCTCGCCGCGTGGTACTGGTTCGGGCATGGGAGCAGCGACCAGGCCAAATCGGGCGGCAAGGGCGATGCCGCCTCGCGCCCGATGCCGGTCGTGGCCGCGCCGGCGCGCAAGGGCAACATCGACGTCTCGATCGATGCATTGGGCACCGTCATTCCGCGCAATGTCGTCGTCGTCCGGCCGCGCATCGACGGCCAGCTGTTGAGCGTTGCATTCCGAGAAGGCCAGTCGGTCAAGGCCGGCGACCTGCTGGCGCAGATCGATCCGCGGCCATTCGAAGTGATGTTGACCCAGGCGAACGGACAGATGGCGCGCGACCAGGCGCAACTCAAAAACGCGCAGGTCGATCTCGAGCGCTACCAGACGCTGCTGGCCCAGGACTCGATCTCCAGGCAGCAGGTCGACACACAGGCGGCGCTGGTTCGCCAGTTTCAGGGCGCCATCGAATCCGACAAGGGCGCGATCGACAATGCCAAGCTGCAGATCACCTATGCGCGCATCACCGCACCGATCAGCGGCCGGGTCGGATTGCGCCAGATCGACGCGGGCAACATCGTCCACGCCTCCGACACCAACGGACTGGTGACGATCACCCAGGTCCAGCCGGTCACCGTCGTCTATCCGGTGCCGGAGGACAACGTGCCGCGCATCGTCAAGCGCATGCAGGGCACGGAGACCGTCGCCGTCGATGCCTTCGATCGCAGCGGCAAGACGCGCCTCGCGACCGGCCGCCTGCTGACCATCGACAATCAGATCGACACGACGACCGGCACGGTCAAGGTCAAGGCCGAGTTTCCCAATACCGACAACGCGCTGTTTCCGAACCAGTTCGTCAACGTGCGCATGGTGGTCGAAACGCACGAGGACACGACGCTGGTGCCGACGGCCGCGATCCAGCGCGGTGCGCCGGGCACGTTCGTGTTCATGGTCAAGCAGGACAAGACGGTCGCCGTGACGCCGGTGCAGCTTGGCGCGATCTCCGGCGAGACGACCGAGGTGACGCGCGGCCTCGCCCCGGGAACGCTCGTCGTCGTCGACGGCACCGACAAACTGCGCGACGGCTCGAGCGTCGAACTGGTCGACGCCGCCGCGCGCGCGGCGCAGCAGGCGGCGCCGGCTCGCCAAAGCGCGCCGGGCGCCGGCAAGGGGGCAAACGGCCAGGGCCGGCGCGGCAAGGGCGGCCGCTGACGCGCCGCCGGCGCAAAGCCGCACGCTCGATGAAAGCGTTTCGATGAACCCGTCCCGCCCGTTCATCCTGCGCCCCGTCGCGACGTCGCTGTTGATGCTCGCGATCCTGCTCGCCGGCGTCATCGCCTACCGCGTGCTGCCGATTTCGGCGCTGCCGCAGGTCGACTATCCGACGATACAGGTGGTGACGTTGTATCCGGGCGCCAGTCCCGACGTCACCACCTCGTCGATCACCGCGCCGCTCGAGCGGCAGTTCGGGCAGATGCCGGGATTGAAGCAGATGTCGTCGACCAGTTCCGGCGGCTCCTCGGTCATCACCTTGCAGTTCGACCTAAACCTGTCGCTCGACGTCGCCGAACAGGAAGTGCAGGCGGCGATCAACGCGTCCGGCAGCTTCCTGCCCGCCGACCTTCCGACGCCGCCGATCTACAACAAGGTCAATCCGGCCGACACGCCGATCATGACCCTGGCGCTGACGTCGAAGACGCTTCCATTGCCGAAGATCGAGGACCTCGCCGACACTCGGCTGGCGACCAAGCTGTCGCAGCTGCCCGGCGTGGGATTGGTCTCCCTGAGCGGCGGACAACGGCCGGCGGTGCGCATCCAGGCCAATCCGACCGCGCTGGCGGCGTACGGCCTCTCGCTGGACGACATCCGCACCGCGATCAGCAACGCCAACACCAACCAGGCCAAGGGCAGCTTCGACGGGCCGACGCGGGCGTCGACAATCGACGCCAACGATCAGCTGAAGAGCGCCGACGAATACGAGAGCATGGTCGTCGCTTACCGCAACGGCTCGCCGGTGCGCCTCATCGACGTCGCCGACGTCATCGACGGCGCCGAGAACACGCGCCTTGCCGCCTGGGCGAATCAGCAGCCGGCGATCATCGTCAACATCCAGCGCCAGCCCGGCGCCAACGTGATCGAGGTCGTCGACCGGATCAAGGCGCTGCTGCCGCAGCTGCAGGCCTCGCTTCCCGCCGCGGTCGACGTCACGATGCTGACCGACCGCACGATCACCATACGGGCGTCAGTGCACGACGTGCAGTTCGAGCTTTTCCTCGCGATCGCGCTGGTCGTGATGGTCATTTTTCTGTTCCTGCGCAGCCTCTCGGCAACGGTGATCCCGAGCGTCGCCGTGCCGCTGTCGCTGATCGGCACGTTCGGCGTGATGTACCTGGCCGGCTTCTCGATCAACAACCTGACCTTGATGGCGCTGACGATCGCTACCGGCTTCGTCGTCGACGACGCGATCGTGATGATCGAGAACATCGCCCGCTACATCG
>JBDTNP010000132.1:0-1643 GCA_039933695.1 Betaproteobacteria bacterium
GACGATCCTCTCGACAAGGAGCGGATCGCGGCGATGGCGGGCAAGACGATGCCGCAGATCGGGCGCGTCGAAATCAGCATCATCGAGGAGCAGCAGGCGGCATGGCTGGCGTTCGAGAATAACGAGCTCGACGTCCTGTACCTGCGCGAGCAGTTCGCGCCGGTCGCCCTGCCGAACAACCAGGTCAACGCCGAGCTCGCCAGCCGGGGAGTGAGGCTGAGCCGCACGACCGATCCCGACATCAACTACACGTACATCAATACGACCGATCCCGAGTTCGGCGGCTTTGCCAAGGACAAGATCGCGTTGCGCCGCGCGATCTTCATGTCCTTCGACAACGCCGAGTACATCCGCGTCATCCGCAAGGGGCAGGCGATCGACGAAGCCTACCCGATCCCGCCGGGCGTGATCGGCAACGATCCGAGCTATAGGTCGATCGTGCCGTACGATCCGCAGCTGGCGAACAAGCTGCTCGATTATTTCGGCTACAAGCGTGGCGCCGACGGCTACCGCACCTGGCCCAACGGCAAGCCGCTGGTCTGGCGCTACTCGTCGACGCCGTCGTCGCGCGACCGCGAGATCGACGAGCTCTGGCAGAAATCGGTCGATCGCATCGGCATTCGCATCCACGTCGACAAGAACCGGTTTCCGGAGGAGCTCAAGCAGGAGCGTGCATGCCAATTGCTGTCGCGAACGTCCTCGTGGATTGCCGACTATCCGGACGGCGACGACTTCATCCAGCTTTTCTACGGCCCGAACAGCCACGAGAATAACAGCGCCTGCTTTCAGCTGGCCGAATGGGACCGGATCTACCTTACGACCAAGACGATGCCGGACTCGCCCGAACGCAGCCGCCTGTATCGCCAGCTATGGCGCATGGTCGAGGTCAACGGCGTGGTGAAAATGCACGACACGCGACTGCGGAACATGCTTTTGCAGCCGCAGGTCATCGGATACAAGAAGCACCCGATCCTGCTCGCCGAGTTCATTTATTTCGACATCGACAACAGCAAACGTCGCTGACCCGGCGGGTGCCGGTTAGCACGGGACGTACCATCGCAAACAGGACAGGACCGATATGCCGAAGCTTTGGATGACCATGATCATCGTAGCGTTCGCCGGCGCGACGAACGCCGCGCCGGCGCGTCCGACGATTCCGATCTACGATGCACAGTCGCTCGCCAAGGCTTGCGCCGATGGCTTGGCCGATGCTTCCGCGATGGTCAAGCGTCTGGAGGCGATTCCGCTGGGCAATGCCGGGGCGCGCGACCTGCTCGACCGCTGGGACCGCCTGCGCATCCGCCTCGAGGACTTCGAGGGGCCGGTCGACCTGACGGCCAACGTCTCACCCGACGCAGCGACCCGCACCGCCGCCGAGGCCTGCGAATCGCGGACGACGCGATTCGAAACCGAGCTCTACCAGAACGAGGCGCTGTACGCGCGCATCAAGGGGTTGACCGCGCGCACCGGTCCCGCCGCGAAGATGCGCAAGGATCTGCTCGACACTTTCGAGGACAACGGCGTCGCGCTCGCCCCGGACAAGCGGGCGCGGCTGAAGGCGATCGCCGATCGGCTGGAGGAGATCCGCCAGGAATTCGATCGCGACATCCGCGACAACCAGACCCGCGTCGTCTTCTCGCCCG
>JBDTNP010000133.1:0-6205 GCA_039933695.1 Betaproteobacteria bacterium
CATGGCGCGCTATACGCGGGACTTCGAAGACGGGCTTCAGACGATCTGGGGTGACTTTCTGGCTCAGCAGTCTCGAGCGTCGTCGGCCTGAAGCAGCAGCTGCAGCCGCTCGATCGCGTCGGGCACGTCGAACAGGCGCGATTGCGCCGTGCCGATTCGTGCTGCCAGTTCCCGGCGCCAGTCCTCATCATCGGCAAGGCGCGCGGTGATCGACAGATACCCGGCGTGGTCGGCCGCGATCAGCTGAGGTACGCCAAGCAACGACAGCATGCCCGCGCTCTGGCGGCCGCGCATGAACGCACCGGGCAGCGTGACGACCGGCAGGCTGCAGGCCAGCGCATCGAGACTGCTGTTGCCGCCCGACCAGTGCAGCGTATCGATCATCGCGTCGCACAGCATGTTGATGCGCAGATAGTCGTCGTGTCCGACCTGCGGCAGGACCCGCGTGCGTTCGCGGATCGGGATGCCGGACGCATCGAGCGTCGACTTGAGCCGCTGCATGAAACGGTCGATCGGCGCCGGATGCCAGCCGCCGAAAAAGACCAGCATCGCGTGCGGATTCGCGGCCAATATTTCCGCGAACAAGCGGTCGTTGTCCGGGTGGATCTTCCACAGCGATTGCGGGCACAGCAGCAGCGTACGGTCGGCGGGCAGAGAGAATTGCTCGCGGCTGCCGGGCGCGGGCAGGCTCGGCCGCTCGTAACGCGTACCGATGCCTGGCAGCAATACCAGCCGCTCGGCGTAGTGCTGCCGCGCCTCGGCGCTCTCCATCGCTGCACAGCTTAAGAATGCGTCGATGGTCGCGTGTCCGGTGGTGACCGGATGGCCCCACGCGGCGTACTGCCGCGGCGCCAGGCGCAGCGCCGCCAGCGCGAATGTGGTGACGTCCATGCCGAGTTCGGTGTAGACGAGCACATCGAGGTCGTCACCGCGGATCACGGGCGCAACCACCGAAGGTCTCGAGCGGTTGGCGGCAAAGGTTCGGAAGTGGTCGGCGCGTGCTGCGATCGCCTGCGCGATATCGTCGATCCCCGGCCACAGGTGATAGACGAAAACCTCGAAGCGCTCGCGATCGAGATCGGTGATCCAGCGCTTGAAGTAGCGGCCGCAAGTCCCGGTGTGGAAGAACGCCGAGGCGAATCCGACCCGGACGCGCTGGCCGCGCAAGCTTCGCGCGGGCAGCGGAGCGCGCCACTGCGGCGCGACGGCGTCGACCGCGGCGGCGGCCACCGCGGCGTAACGTCGCTGCAGATCCCGATCGTCGCGCCCCTGATAGGCGAGAAAGAAATTGACCCAGCGCAAGCCATCCAGCACCTGCGTCTCGGTAAGCTCTGCGGCGCGTATCGCCGGCACGAGCTCGCGCTCGAGACGGCCAAGTCCGGCCTCGAATCCCGCGCGCGCGGCGTCGACCTCTTTCCCGTCGGCATAAACCATCGGCAAGGTCAGCTGCTCGCCGAACAGCGCGCGGAGGTCGGTCGGGTCGAGCGCGCGCGCGCGGCTATAGGCGTTGCGCGCACCCGCAGGATCGTTGCGCTCGGCCAATACCAGGCCCAGGTTGAACCATTCGCCGGCGCTTTCCGACGGCGCGGCGTTGATCGCCTGCACGTACAGCTGCGCCGACTCGTCGAGTCTGCTGGTAAGCCGCAGCACGCCGGCCAGCAGGACGACGAGCGGCCGGTAGGGATTCGGACCGGCGCGGCCCAGCGCCGTGCGCAGCGTGGCTTCGGCGCGGTCCATTGCACCGAGGTCGCGCTGGACGCCGCCGAGGTTGGCTGCGGCGAGCCAGTAGTCGGGCTTCAGCGCCACGGCGCGCGTGAATGCGGCTTCCGCTTCGTCGAGCCGGTTCTGCGTGCGCAGCGTGTTGCCGAGATTGTTCCATCCGCGCGCGTGCGAGGGGTCGAGGCGGACGGTTTGCTCGAACGCCGCGGCGGCGCCTTCGGTGTCCCCGCTCTCGCCCAGCAGTATCCCCAGGTAGTGCTGCGCCTGGACGAACTTCGGATTGATTGCCAGCGCGCGCCGCACGCTCGCAAGCGCGCCTTGCTTGTCGCCATCCTGCTCCTGCAGTTCGCCGTAGACGTAGTGCGCGACCGGGTCGTCCGGCGCACGCGCCACCGCCGCCCGCGCGTGCGCTGCTGCGCTCTTGATGTCGTGCGCGCGATCGAAGCAGGTCGCGAGCACCAGGTGCGCGGCGACGTGGTCGGGTGCCTCGCCCGCGCCGGCGAGAATCGCTTCGGCTTCGCGCCGGGCGCCGGCCAGGTCCCCGGCAGCGAGGCGCTGCCGTGCGCGCTCGACCCGCGCCGATCCGGCCGTGCCGGCGGCCATCAGGCGCTCCCCTCCAGCGCGGCCGGATAACGCCGCTCGAGGGCCGTGATGTAAGCGCGTTCGAGGTTGCGGGTGTGCGCGTCCATGTCGGTCAGCGGCGATTCCGCAAGGCCGGCCCGGATCGCCGCCTTCACTTGTCCGCTGAACGCGCGATCGTCGGCGAGCCGTCCGGCGATCGCGACATAGTCGCCCGGATTGTGCGCAACCGTGTCGAGGACGCCGAGACTGGCGAGGATGCTATACGAGCTGCGCTCGCCGTGCCGCCGCCCGCACAAGGTCACGACGGGAACGCCCATGTCAAGCGCTTCCAGCGTGCCGTTGACGCCGCCGTAGGGCAAAGGGTCGAGCACCAGATCGACGACAGCATAACGCGCCTGGTTTTCCGCTTCGTCGCGTCCCGCCGGCAGGACGATCGTTCGCTGCGTCCCGATCCCGGCGGCGGCAAACAGCCGCTGCTGCGCGTCACCTGCGCCGGACGACAGCGGCGATATCGCGAGCAGGGCGCGCGGAATCCGGTCGAGCACGTCGCGCCACAGGAGAAGGCAGCGCCGCGACAGCTTCATCGGATTGACGAAGGCGGCGATGACCACCGCGTCGGCGGCGATGCCCAGTCGGTCGCGGTGGTACCGATGCACGGCCGCCGGGACGATATGGCGGTACGGATAGACGCAGCCTTCGATCGGCAGCAAAGTCTCGAGCTGCCCGCCCTGACTCTCCGGCAAATCGGCGAAGGCATCGGTGAGCTTGAAGTCGATCGTGCGAAGACCGATGACGCCGGGACTGGCGACATGCGTGATCTGCACATGCGCCGGCCGCAAGGCGAGGATGCCGGGCTTGGCGCCTCGGGTATTGGTCGCCAGATCGACCAGCAGATCGATCTCGTCGGCGGCGATGCGCTCGGCCGCTTCGCGCTCAGTCGCATCGGCGAGCGTAATGAAATGGTCGCTCAAGCCCCGGTAGCGGGCGGTCCACGCGTCGCTGACGGCGGACAGCGAATAGAAGTAGAGCTCGAAACGACCGTGATCGTGCCGCCGTACCTCCTCCCAGATCATCTTGCCCATGACGTGATCGCGCAGGTCGCCCGACAGGTAGCCGATGCGTATCCTGCCGGAACGTCGGCGAGGCGCCAGCGTGACCGGCGCGCCGTAGACTCGCGGCGCGGCCGCCGCGTACTTGCGGTAGAGCTCGAGCGCCTCGGCAGCCTCGATGTCGAAATACAGGATCAGGAACAAAAGCGTTTCGAGGCAATCGACGAGCTCGGTGTCGCTGGATGGCTTGAACGCGCCGCGGCGCAGGCGATCGAGATAGCCGTCCAGCGCAGCGAAGTCCGCCTGATACTGGCAAGCCTCGAGCGCCTGCACCGCCAGCGGCAGCGCATCCGGACAGTTGGACTCGAAGCGCCGGAACGCCCGCAGCCAGTCGTCGATCCGCCCGCTTTCGTGCAGCGTTTCGCACAGCGCGTTGTGGGCGGCGACGTGCGCCGGGTCCTGTGCGATGACGCCCTCGAACGCGGCGGCGGCGGCGTCAGGCCGCCCCAGCTCGCGCTGGACCACACCCGAGTTGTATCCGGCAGCCGTGAGAGCCGGCGCCAGCGCCAGCGCGCGGCGATAGGCGTTGTGCGCGGCGCGGCGCTTTCTGCCGACCTGCAGCGCGACCCCGCGGTTGTAGTGCGTCTCGGCATCGGCCGGCTGCAGCGAAAGCGCGCGGTCGAACGCGGCGCGCGCTTCATTGCCCCGCCTGCGGGCCAGCTCGCAGAGACCGAGCGCGCGCCAGAGCGGAGCCGCGCGAGGCGCAGCGGCGAGCCCGCCGCGGCAAAGTGCGATCGCCTCGTCGAAGCGTCCGGCATCGCGCAGCAGATTAGCCAGCGCGGCCCGCGCGTCGACGAAGCCGGGGGCGGCGTGAACCGCGAGTGTCAACTGGGCAACAGCGTCGATCTGATCCCCCCGGTCGCGCAGCAGCAGCCCCAGCAGATAACGGGCGCGCGCGAAATCGGGCTGCAGGTCGAGCACGCCGCGATACGCAGCGATGGCGGCGTCGGCATTCTGCGCCTGGTGCGCGCGCAGCGCCTCGCGCCAGTGGCGCGCCATCATCATCGCCGGGACCGCACACGCGACGCCGGACGATAGCTCGGGCGCGATCGCGGCGGCGACTGCGACTTCGATGTCCTGACGGTGCGCGTGCAAGTCGTTGTCCGACGCCGATCGCGGCGCCGGCAGACGCGCGGTGATCAGCGGCGCGGCATGTGCAGCGAAAAGCGAATCGAGCGTCCAGACGCTGCGGGCCGGACGCTGCGCCAGCAGCGGCCCGGTTGCCGCATCCATCCCGGCCAGGTCGACGATGGCGTCGAAATCGGCTTCCGCCAGGCGTTGTGCGATGCCCGGCGAAGGAGCGGATCCGAGTGCTGTCATCGCCCAGCGGGCGGGCGGCGCCGCTGCGGATCCCGGCGATGGCGCGGCACCGACGTCGAAGACCACCGCGGCGATGCGTTCGCGAGGGTGCGCGGCAGCCACGTTATGCAAATAGCGGTCCGCGTCGATCTCCATCGCCCCCACGCGCAATGCCCGGCCGGGCGCGATCAGATAGGCGATGCGCAGCGCGGCACCCTCCGTGCGCCGCGGCCACACGAGCGGCGCTTCCGGTGCGTGCAGCGCGATGCACCGTGCTGCGTAGCGCGCGGCCAAGGGAGAATCCGGGACGACGCGCGCCGCCGCAAGCGCCAGCAGACGCAGCGCCTCCAGCGATGCCGTCGGGCCTTCCGCCTCGGCCGATTCGAGCCATGCCAGCGCCCGCTCGCGCCCGCCGCGCGCTGCCGCCTCCTCGGCCGCCATCGCCGCCAGCCATGCGGGCACGGCAAGCTTGCCGCGCTTCGCCAGTTCGGCGATCAGCGCTTGCTTGCCCGGCGAGTCGGGGGCGGCGAGCAGCAGCCGCGCGAGCTCCGGCGACTCGTCGAAGGCGATGCCGTCGTCGATCGATCGCTGGATCTCCGCATAGGCATCGGCGTCACCTGCCGCAAGGCGCGTCAGGGCGAGGCCGTACCTTGCCTGCCGGCTTCGGGGCTCGAATGCGATCGCGCGGCGATAGGCCTCTGCCGATTCCGCCGTCTTGCCGATGCGCCGCGCGGCGGCGCCGAAAGCGAGCAGTGTCGGCAGGTGGCGTGGCTGCAGCGTGAGTACCATGCGCCAGGCATCGAATGCGTCGCCGTCCCGACCGAGATCGCGCAGTACTTCACCGAGATGAAAGTGAGCCTGGATCGCATAGCGGTTGGCCGCAAGCGCCTCGCGATAGCAGAGGAGCGCATCGACGGTGCGGCCCACGCGCTGATGCGCCTGTCCGCGCCCAAGCCACGCGGCCTCATCGGCGGCATTCACCGCGGCAGCCGCGACTTGAGCGCGGCGAGCAGCGACGCCGGCGCCAGGCGGTACAGCGCGCGGCCGGTCCGCGTGTGTCGGATGCGCAGCGCCGCGCGTGCCACGTGCGCCAGCGGATCGCGCGCTGCGTTTCCAGACGGCGCCGTCGCGTGCTGCGGGGGCGGCGCCGGCGCAACGGCGGCCTGCGGCGGGCACCACGGTGCATAGTGCAATGCGGCGAGGCAACGCGCCGCGCTGATCGGTTGCCACGCGGCGCGAGCTTTCCGCACCGGCTCCGGCAACGCCCGATAGATCGCAACCGTCGCCGCGGTCATCGCGTCGAGCGTCGGCTGAACGGCGCTTCGGGCGCGCGTCGCTGCCTCGGTGAACTCGTTCGTACGAGACGAAGCGAGCACGGCAACGATGCGGTCGAGCATCAACTCGTCCGAGATCCACTCGTCATCGCTCAACACCCACCCGGCGCGCGTTTCACCGACGCGATCGGCCAGCGCGCCGATCGGCGGAACGATCGCGGG
>JBDTNP010000134.1:0-6546 GCA_039933695.1 Betaproteobacteria bacterium
AGCTGAAGAACTTGAACCGAGGATCATATTCGTCCAGCCGCTCCGCAACCTTGAGGAACACGATCTGCGTGATGTCGTTCGCGTCCTCGGCCTTGCGCAGGATCCAGAACGAGGCGTTGTAGATCGGCCGCTGGTAGCGGATCACCAGTTCGGTGAATGCCGCCGTGTCACCGTTGCGGTAGCGCTCGACCAACGCCAGGTCTGGGTCATTGCTCACAATTACACGCGAGGGCCGGGAAAGTTGGGACCGGATCAGCGGGCGGGTTCGATCTCGAAGATCTGGTCGAAGCCCGAGTACTCGAATATGTCCCGCAGATGGCGGCTGACCCCGGATAGTCGAAGCTTGCCGTCCGCCGCCATCAGCCGCTTCTGGGTCTTCAGCAGGACGCCCAAGCCCGCACTGGAGATGTACTCCAGCGCACTGCAGTCCAGCGTCACCTTGCCCTGGACCTGGTCCAGAAAAGCCTGGGCGGCCGCCGACTGGGCTGCGTCCAGCCGCCCCGAAATGACGACGACGTCATTCGGGCCGAAATCAATCGCGAGCATGCTCTTCCCCTTTTTTTCCCGCGCCCCCCGAGTCCGGCCGCCCGGCCCGGGTCTTGCGGAACGTGGTCCGGCTCTGCCGGGACTCCCTTGAATACTCGTATTCGATGCTGTCCACCAGTCGGCGGATCAGATGCAGACCGAGGCCACCCGGCTTGCGCTGCTCGATCGGCAGCTCGATGTCGGCGTCGGGCGCCTGAGTGACGTCGAACCGCTCGACATCATAATCGGTCAGCGTCACTTGCACCCCGTCGTCGATCACGTCCAGATCGATGCGGACCGCCGCGCTGCTCATGGTGCTGTATTTGACCATGTTCGTGAACAACTCTTCCACTGCCAGATCGACGACCGGCAGGAACTCGGGGTCGATGCCCTGGCGGGCGAATGCGTCGGCGGTGAACGCGAAGATACTCTCGATCGAGTCGAAACTGCGCTCGAACGAGCGATGGATGCCGGTCTGCGCGGCGTCCCGCTTGACCAGTACAACCGTTATGTCGTCGTCCTGCGGGGCGCCGGCCGCGAATGCCTCCACCGCATCCATAAGGGTCTCCGAAAGTTGCGCCATCGACGCGCCGTGGTGGGACCGGACGATGTCCTCGACCCGCGTCTCGCCGAACTGCTGGCCGGCGGCGTCGTGATATTCGTAAATGCCGTCCGAGAGGAGGAGCAGGATATCGCCCGGCTGCATCGGGAGCGTCACCACCGGCCGGAGGGCGGACAGGCGCATGGCGCCGAGCGGAAAGCTGGTGGGCTTGTAGCGCGCACAGGTGCCCAGCGCGGCCTGGAAATGAAGAATCGGACCCTGCCCGCCGCTATGGAAGCGCAGCAGATGCGCGTTCGCGTCCAGCATGCCGACAAAGGCCGTGATGAAGCGGTCGCTGGCCAGCGTATCGGCCAACTGGTTGTTGACCTCCTTGAACGCCGTTTCGAGGTTGGCGCCGAGACGAAAAGCCATGCGCAGCATCGCCTGCATCTGCGTCACCGAAAGCGCCGGGGCGATGCCATGGCCGGTGGCATCGCCCAGAACGACCAGCAGACCCTGGTCGAGCGCCGCAAGATCGAACGTATCCCCGCCGGTCAGCTCGGCCGGCTTGAACGTCCCGTAGACGTCATAACCGGGCAGCGCGGGCATGCTGGCGGGCAAGGTGCTCATCTGGACGACGCGCGCCATCTCGAGCTCCTGGCGCATCTTTTCGCCTTCGATCACCGCCTCGGTCATCCGCACGCGCTGCAGCGCAACCGCGCATTGCGCGGCCAGCGCCGTGGCGAGCGCCTCGTCGTGGTCGTCGAAAACCCCGCCGCCGCGCTTGTTCAGCACCTGCATCACCCCGACCAGGACGTCCTTGTGGTCGACCAGCGGCAGGGTAAGCATGCAGCGCGTGCGATATCCGGAGCTCTTGTCGACGCCGGGATCGAACCGCGGGTCGGCATAACAGTCGGGCACGTTGATGATCTGCCGGTTGCGCGCACACGCCCCGACCAGCCCCACGCCCGCCGGCACGCGCACCGGGCGGATCCCAGTGGCGACTTCCAGAACCAGCTCGTCCGGCTCCGGATCGTACAGCCAGACCGAGCCGCGATCGGCGTTGAGCACCTGTTTGGCGGCGCTGACGACTTCGGCCAGCATCGTCATAAGGTCGAAGGGAGCCGCCAGCGCGCTGGTGACGCCCAGGATCGTCTCCAGATCGCGTGCCGAATGACGGCGCTGTTGGGGCCGCGCGCTCATGGCGACAGAATGTAACAGAGCGCGCGCTTCTGCGCCGCTAAGGGAATCGCCTGGCGAGTATACGAATCAAAGGACGACCGAGACCTCGACTTCCCCCGCCTTGTTCAGCACGTTGACTCCGATATCGCGTTGATGGCACTCGAGCGACAGATCGACCACCGCATCCCCAGGCGAAGATTGCCGATCTGAACGCGGGCCAAGTACTCGGGCAATTCCGCATGATTCTTCGGCGACCTCGCACGTGCTGCCGCTGATAGGCGCCCTAGTTGCGCACAAGCGGCGCAAAGGTGCTCGTTCCCCGCTTGCGCAGTGAGTCGGTTGACCGCGATCGTTGCTATCGCATCGTTGTCGGTCAGCATCCTGAAAATTCTCCATCGTTTTAGGTCCGCCCTCCGCCCGATAGCTTGGGGTCGTCATCCGAGGCGCCGTTTTTGTTCCGCCGGCGGCCGACGCGTACGATCCCTTAGGCCGCATCCCGGTCAGCCGAAGCGGATGCGGCGGGCGCATCATTGCGCAACGTAAAGTAGAACGCCGTGCCCAGTCCGGGCGTCGAATCGGCCCAGACCCGGCCGCCGTGCCGATGGATCACCCGCTGGACGATCGCCAGCCCGACGCCGGTGCCCGGATACTCGGCGTGGCTGTGCAAGCGCTGGAAGACACCGAACAGCTTGTCATAGTATTTCATGTCAAAACCGGCGCCGTTGTCTTTCACGTAGTACGTGTCGACATCGCCGGCGTCGGGCTTGTTCCGGGTGCCGATCTCGATCACCGCCGGATCCTTCTCGCGGGTGAATTTGATCGCATTGCTGAGCAGATTCGACAACGCCTGTTTCAGAAGCGCGGGGTCCGCGTCGGCGGTCCCGAGATCGCCGACGACGAAATCGATCTTGCGGCCCTCGTGCCCGGACCTCTCCTCGTCGATGATCTCCCTGACAAGGTCATTCAGCTGCAGCGGCCTGGTGCGGAGATGCTCGCGGCCCAGGCGCGAGAAGGCCAGCAGATCATCGATCAAGCGCCCCATCTGCTGGCTGCTGGCCCGTACCACGCCGAGCAGCCGCCTGCCTTCCGCGTCGAGCTTGCCGGCATAGTCCTCTTCGAGCATTCGCGCATATCCATCGACCGCGCGCAGCGGCGCACGGAGGTCGTGCGACACCGAATACGAAAACGCGTCGAGCTCCTTGTTGGCGGCTTGCAGCTCCACCGTGCGCTCGCCGACTCGCAACTCGAGCTCGTCGGCATGACGCCTCACGCGATCGTACAGGCGCGCCTGAGCGACGGCGATCGCAAGCTGCGTCGCAACTTCGCGAGCGATGTTCATCTGCTCGTCGGGAAACGGGCCGGGCTCTCCACCGAAGCTGACTGCGCCGATCAGTTCACCGCCTGCGATCATCGGCATCACCATGTACCGATGTACTCCTGAAGCCAGCAAGGCGTCGACTTCGGGGCCGGGCGGCAACGCGTGCGTATCGACTATCTGCGGCTCGCCGCGCTTCAGCCCTTCGACGTCGCCCATCATCTGCATCGAAAAGCGAACGCCCGATCCGACATGAATGCGGCGGCGCCCTGCCGCCGCCAACCACTCGGCCTCCCCCGCAGCAAGGTCGAACATGTTCACCACCGCGCGCGCAACGCCGAGAACTTCACGCAACGGCTGTATGGCCGCCGCCGCGATGATCTCGGGTGACTCCGCGGCGGCGACCGCCCGGTCGATCTCATGGAGAATTCTCAGTCGCCTGGCGTGCCTGTCGTGCGCTTCGACCAGCCGCCCGTACAGAGCGCCGTTCTCGAACAGGAGCATCATGAGCACCAGGCTCGATGCAAACAGCCCGTAGATGCGCCCGGCGTAAAAGCCGAGGTCGAATCGCCCGGCGTTGAAAACCGCGGACAGGCCGATATCGAAGGCCCATGCGCACATCACGACCATCAGCCAGAGGTCGAGCACCGTGTGCGGACGCCGCGTCCACAGCGCGCCCAGCGCGACCACGCTCAATACCCAGACGCTCGAGACGACGCCGATCATCGCCGGCGTGTAGCGGTTACCCTGCATGATGCCGGGCAGCGATTGCTGACCGGCCGTGGCCAGATACGCGACGCCGCACGCGGCGATCAAACTGATGCCAATGCCGGCGAACACTGCGCTGCGAACCCTCGTCGCGGCGATGGGTTGGCGTTCGCGTCCGCTGAGCAATGCGTAGGCGATCACGCAAAGCGGAAATGCGCCGTGCCAGAACATGTAAAGCCAGGCGGTGCTCTGCAGGCCGGCGCCGAGGAGTCCTTCCGGGGAGAAAAGACCGGGAAAAGTCAGCGCATGCGCTACGGTAATGAACGTCGTGAACAGGTAGCCACTGGCCAGCACCAGCAGTGCCCGCGATCTCAAGAAGCCGAATTGCCCGAACAGCAGGACGGCCGTGATCAGATCATTGGCGGCTAGCGCGGACTCGTAGACAGGAACGAACGCCCAAACCGGCGCCAGCTGGACCTTGGCGAACGGCGCGATCGCGGCGAAGATCGCCGCGGACACGCCCACGACCGCCAGCGCGATTCGCCATTCGCGGCGCCCCGCCGGCAGTGTCGAAAAGAATATCGGGCTCTGGTCCGTCAGCTGTTGCGGCATGCCGCGTTCTTGCTCGCCGATCAAACGAGCGGCAGCGTGCCGTGCTCGAGTAGCGCCCGCATCTCGTCGGCGGGCACCGGACGGGCGAAATAATATCCTTGCGCTTCGTTGCAGCCGTGGGTCTTGAGGAATTCGGCCTGCTCGGCCGTTTCCACCCCTTCCGCGGTCACGTCGAGCATCAATTCGTGGGCGACCGCAACGATGGCGCGCACGATCGCGGCATCATCCGGATCGAAGGCGAGATCGCGCACGAACGATTGGTCGATCTTCAGCCCGGTGACGGGCAGGCGCTTCAAGTAGCTGAGGCTCGAATATCCGGTGCCGAAATCGTCGAGCGCAATGCGGACGTCCATGCCGCGCAGCCTCGCCATCGTATTGATCGCGTCCTCCGGGTGCATCATAACCGCACTCTCGGTAAGCTCGATCTCGAGGTGCTCGGGTCGCAGGCGCGTGGTCTGAAGCGCCGTACGAACGGTCTCGACCAACTCCTTGTCATGCAGCTGTCGCGCCGAAATATTCACCGCGATCGGCACCGAGCGCAAATTGGCATCCTGCCAGGCCTTGTTGTTCGCACACGCCTCGTGAATGACCCAGCTGCCGATCTCGGTGATCAGGCTGCTCGCCTCGGCGACCGGAATGAATTTCCCCGGCGGGATCATCCCTTTGGTCGGGTGGCGCCAGCGAATCAAGGCCTCCATGCCGATGATGCGCCCGGATTTGAGCTCGACTTTCGGTTGGTAGTGAAGAACTAGCTCCTTGCGGGCGACGGCATTCCATAGATCCGCTTCCAGCATCAGACGCTCGCCCAGGTCAGCGTTCATGTCGGCCGAATAGAGCTGGAAGTTGTTGCGGCCCAGGTCCTTCGCCCGGTACATCGCAGTGTCGGCATTGCGCAGCAATGTGTCCGCGTCCTGGCCATCACGCGGAAAGCTCGCGATGCCGGCCGAGCAGGTAATCTTGAATTCGCGCCCGTCGATAAGGAACGGCTGCGAAATGGCCGCCATCACGCGCTGCAGCGAGCGATAGCTGCCCTGGTCCTGCTCCTGCTCGGCCACCAGCAGCACGAATTCGTCGCCGCCCAGCCGCGCGACCGTGTCTCCTTCCTGGACACAGGCGGTCAGTCGCTCGGCGGCGATCTTCAGCAGACGATCTCCGATGTCGTGGCCCAGCGCGTCGTTGATCAGCTTGAAGTTGTCGAGATCGATGAACGTCAGACTGAACGGCCTGTTGTAGCGGTGTGCCAGCGCCAGAGCCTGCTTCAAACGGTCTTTGAGCAGGTTGCGATTGGCAAGCCCGGTGAGTTCGTCGTGATTCGCCTGATGCTCGAGCTCCTCCTGGTAGCCTTTGATCTCGGTGATGTCGTACTGCACGCCGACGAAGTGCGTGACGCGATTCGATCGCGGATCCCGCACCGGGGTAACGTACAACTTATTCCAGAAAAGACTGCCGTCCTTGCGATAATTCCGCAACACCGCATGGCCATCGCATTGCTCCGCGATCGCACGGCGAACCTTGTCGAGCTCGGGCTGGTCGCGATCCTCGCCCTGGAGAAAACGGCAATTGCCTCCGATGACTTCGGCGCGGCTGTATCCGGTAACCTGCTCGAAGGCCCGATTGACGTACACCAGCGGGTCCCCGATCACCACGATGGCGTCGGCCCGGG
>JBDTNP010000135.1:0-4484 GCA_039933695.1 Betaproteobacteria bacterium
ACATGGTCAGCAAGGCCAAGTTCGCGCTGATGAAACGCTTCTTCGAGACGATCGCGATTCGGGTCAAGCACGTGTTCGACATCGCGAACCGCGACCTGGAAAGCTGGCTGAAGGCCGTGATGGCGCCGCTGGAGACCCAGGTGCGCGAGCATCACTTGCAGCTGCGCCGCAGGCTCGAAAGCGTCAAGCGCATCCATCGCGCGAGCGACGAGCTCGAGGAGCGCATCGCCGAGCTCGAGCAGGCCGAAGTAGCCGCCAGGGCGCAGATCGGCGCGCTCGCGCGGGAGCTCGCAGCGATCGACGCGATCTGCGAGCAGTCCGAGCCGCTGCCGCTCGCGGCCAACGGCTAGCTCCTTCGCGCGCGACGGATCAAGCCGGCACGTTGCCGGCCTTGGCGGCCATCAGACTGCCGTACTTCAGCAGCAGCTGATCCTTGCTCTCCACGAAGTCGGGGTTCACCGGTATGCAATCGACCGGACAGACTTCTACGCATTGCGGCGCGTCGAAGTGGCCGACGCACTCGGTGCACTTGCCCGGGTCGATCACGTAGATTTCCAGACCCTGCGAGATCGCGCCGTTCGGGCACTCGGGCTCGCAAACGTCGCAGTTGATGCATTCGTCGGTGATGATCAGCGCCATCAGGACCTCTCGCGCGACTGCGCCGCACGCTCCTCGTCCGCCTTGGCCTTGAGCCGGGCGACGACGGCCGGCGGAACGAACTTGCCGACGTCGCCGCCGAAGCGGGCGATTTCACGAACGATCGTCGACGACATGAACAGGTATTGCTCGGCCGGGGTAAGGAACAGCGTTTCGACCTCCGGATGGAGGTTGCGGTTCATGCCGGCCATCTGAAATTCGTACTCGAAGTCCGACACCGCGCGCAAGCCGCGCAGGATCGTCGTCGCTCCGACCGAATGCACGAAATCCATCAACAGCCCGGAAAAGCCGGCGACCTCGACGTTGGCATACGGCGCCAGGACTTCGCGCGCCATCGCGATGCGCTCGTCGGCGGTGAACATCGGGCGCTTGCTCTCGCTGTCCGCAATCGCGACGATCACGCGATCGAACAGTTTGGCCGCGCGCCGGACGAGGTCCTCGTGCCCTTTGGTGAACGGGTCGAAGGTTCCAGGATAGACGATTTTCAGCATGCCCCGATCTCCCCGTCCGGCTGCCCGCCGCCACCGGCACCGC
The DNA here is from genome assembly GCA_039933695.1 of Betaproteobacteria bacterium. GTDB lineage: Bacteria > Pseudomonadota > Gammaproteobacteria > Burkholderiales > Casimicrobiaceae > PALSA-1003. The sequence continues at coordinate 1,192 of JBDTNP010000135.1, forward strand.
CGGGGAAACGGCGCAGCAGATGATAATGCACCTGTCCGGCCTTGTCGCCGCGCACGACCGCGAAACCCGCAGGCGCGACGACGGGGGTCGAAGCCTCGACATAGAGGGCGCCGTCCTCGGCGACACGCGCTGCGGCTGCCGGCAGCAGCGCTTCCCATTGCGGATCGGCAAACGGCGGATCGAGGAAGACGACGTCGAACAAGCGCGTCTCGCGCGCCAGGAACGCTCGCGCGTCGGTGCAGTGAGTCTCGAGCGCCGCGCCCAGCGTCTGCGCGGCCGCCTCCAGCGCGCGCACCAGCTCGGGCTTGCGATCGACGGCGACCGCGAGCGCGGCGCCACGCGACAGCGCCTCGAATGAAAGCGCGCCGCTGCCTGCAAACGGATCCAGCGTGCGCGCGCCGCCGAGATCCTGACCCAGCCAGTTGAACAGCGTTTCGCGAACCCGGTCGGGCGTCGGGCGTATGTCGGCGACGGCGGGAAAGCGAATGCGCCGGCCGCGCCAGCGTCCGCCGATGATGCGAATCTGGTGCGCTTGCGCCACGCGTGCGCCATCGATCGAAAGGTAGAATTGTACCTTTGCCTGCAGCGCCCAATCCGATGCTCGATCTGTTCAAGCGCAAGGCCGATGGCGCCGAGCGCAGCTGGTCCGAACGCCTGAAGAGCGGCCTCGGCCTCTCGCGCGAACGCATTTCGCGTCCGTTGACCGCGCTGTTCGGCCGCGAGGCGCTCTCCGAGGAAGCGATCGACGAGTTGCGCAGCGCGCTGCTCGCCGCCGACGTCGGCATTCCCGCGACCGAACATCTGCTCGACGAGCTCGTCGCCCGCTGGAAGCGCGCCGGCGCCGATCTCGATGCACGCGGGGTGTTGAAGTCCGCGCTGGTCGAGCTGATCGCGCCGCTCGAGCAGCCGCTCGTCATCGGCACGACACGGCCTTTCGTCATCATGCTCGCCGGGGTCAACGGCGCCGGCAAGACGACGTCGATCGGCAAGCTGGCCAAATATCTGCAGGGCCAGGGGCACTCGGTGCTGCTCGCCGCCGGTGACACGTTCCGTGCGGCGGCGCGCGAGCAGCTCGAGTCCTGGGGTGCGCGCAACAATGTCCAGGTCGTCGCCCAGCACGGGGGGGATCCCGCGGCGGTGATGTTCGACGCGATCTCGGCTGCGCGGGCGCGAGGCGCCGACGTCGTGCTTGCCGACACCGCAGGCCGGCTGCCGACGCAGCTGCCGCTGATGGACGAGCTCAAAAAAATCCGCCGCGTGATCGCCAAGGCGCAGGAAGGCGCGCCGCACGAAACGCTGCTGGTGCTCGACGCCAATACCGGCCAGAACGCGCTGGCGCAGGTCGCGGCGTTCGATGCGGCGCTGGGACTGACCGGACTCGTTCTGACCAAGCTCGACGGCACCGCCAAGGGCGGGGTGGTCGCCGCCATCGCCAAGACGCGGCCGGTACCGCTGAAGCTGATCGGCGTCGGGGAGGGCATCGACGACCTTCGCCCGTTCCGTGCGGCGGAATTCGCCGACGCACTGATCGGCTGAAGGAACGGCCCGCAGTGGCGGCCGTAAGCCGGCTGTGGATGATCAGTAAGCACTGACTTAGGTCGGCCCGACCGTCCCGCGCCACGGTGTCGCCCCCTGCCCCAGTCGCCAGGCGAGTCCTGGGCGATGGGTCGGCGGGCTGGACCCGCTTGCCGCCATAACCGCTCGCCCCTACGCAGGCCCTAGCCGTGTGGCGGAACTTCGGGGCGCCTTAGCACTCTGACAAGGCGAGTGCTAAAATATCGCTAGCGCTCAGAAGGAGTTTTGATGCCCACGAATACGCTGGCTTTCCCCACCCCGGCTTCGCTGGGGAGCCTGGACCACTATATCCAAGCGGTGAACCGCTTTCCGCTGCTTTCCGCCGAGCAGGAGACCGAGCTCGGCCGCAGGCTGCAGCGCGACAACGATCTGGAAGCGGCGCGCGCGCTCGTTCTGTCCCACCTCCGGCTGGTCGTGGCCGTCAGCCGCAACTACCTGGGGTATGGGCTGCCGCAGGCCGACCTGATCCAGGAAGGCAATATTGGCCTGATGAAGGCGGTGCGCCGCTTCGATCCGGAACGCGGCGTTCGCCTGGTGTCGTTTGCCCTGCACTGGATTCGCGCCGAGATTCACGAGCACGTCCTGCGAAACTGGCGGCTGGTCAAGATCGCGACCACCAAGGCGCAGCGCAAGCTGTTCTTCAATCTGCGCAGCATGAAGCCGAAGCTCGGGCCGCTGACCCGCACCGAGGCGAAGGGCATTGCGAAGGCGCTCGGGGTGAAGCCCGAGGAAGTGTTTGAAATGGAGACGCGGCTGTCCGGGCAGGATGTCGCGATCGATCCGCCTGCCGGCGACGACGGTGAGACGATGACGCCGAGCGCGTACCTGACCGACAGCGAGGCCGAGCCGGTCCAGATCCTGGAGCGTGAAGAGACCGCGCGCAACCGCAGCACCGGGCTGAAGAGCGCGCTGTCGAGGCTGGACAGCCGCAGCCGCGACATCATCGAGGCCCGCTGGCTGCGCGAAGACGATCCGGCGACGCTGCAGGATCTCGCCGACCGGTACGGCGTCTCGGCCGAGCGCATCCGCCAGATCGAAAGCAAGGCGCTTAAGACGATGCGCGGCGAAATGGCGTCGCTCTAGGCAAACACGACAGTGTCTCGAACGCCGGCCGGTAGCACGCCGCAGCGCGGAGCAGGGGCCCCGCGTGAGCGGGGATGCAACCGCGGAGGCGGGGGAGGCTGCCGACACGGGGTGATCACACGCCGGCGATGACTGTGGAGGCAGCGCCGGCGTTTTTGTTTGCGCCAGCGTCCTGTTCCGTACGTCCCGAAGATAAAGGACCTATCGAGCGAATTTACGGAACAGGACGCTAGAGCTCGACCTGTGTCCCCAGCTCGACGACGCGGTTGGCCGGGACGTTGAAAAACTCGATCGCCTTGGTCGCGTTTTTGGCCATCGACACGAAAAGGCGCTCGCGCCACAGCGCCATGCCCGGCGTCTCCGTGGCGATCAGCGTTTCGCGCGAGACGAAGAACGACGTCTCCATCATGTCGAACGGTTGGCCGCGGCGCCCGCATTCTTCGAGCAGCTCGGGAACGTCCGGGTCTTCCTTGAATCCGAAAAACGCCTCGAATTGCTGGAAGTTGCACCCTAGATCGCGGATCTGCACGCGATCGGACAGGGGCACGGTCGGAATATCCCGCGTCGTCATCGTCAGCAGCACGACGCGCTCGTGCAGCACCTTGTTGTGCTTGAGGTTGTGCAGCAGCGCATGC
>JBDTNP010000136.1:0-1827 GCA_039933695.1 Betaproteobacteria bacterium
TCGCGCGCTGCACGATGCCCGAATAGAAGTCGACGTTCGGGTAGAGCTTGCGCGACACGAAATAGTCGTCCTCGAGTGCAATCTTCTCCAGCGCCATCGCCAGCTTGAACAGGCGGTCGTCGTGCAGCCCCAGTTCCTCGAGGACCTCGTAGCACGTTTCCCGCATCAGCTTCGCGCGGGGGTCGTAATTCTTGTAGACCCGGTGGCCGAAACCCATCAGCTTGACGCCCGAATTCTTGTCCTTGGCGCGCTTGATGAAATCGCCGATCTTCGACACGTCGCCGATCTCCTCGAGCATGTTGAGCGCGGCCTCGTTGGCGCCGCCGTGGGCGGGGCCCCACAGGCAGGCGATGCCCGCGGCGATGCAGGCGAACGGATTGGCGCCCGACGAGCCGGCAAGCCGCACCGTCGACGTCGATGCATTCTGCTCGTGGTCGGCGTGCAAGGTGAAGATGCGGTCCAGAGCGCGCACCAGGACATCGTTGACCTTGTACTCCTCGCACGGCACCGAGAACATCATGCGCATGAAGTTCGCGGCGTAAGAGAGCTCATTGCGCGGATACACGAACGGCTGCCCCATTGTGTACTTGTAGCACATCGCCACCAGCGTCGGCAGCTTGGCGATCAGGCGGATCGCCGAGACCTCGCGGTGATGCGCGTCGGTGATGTCGAGCGAGTCGTGATAGAACGCCGACAGCGAGCCGGTCACGCCGACCAGCATCGCCATCGGATGCGAGTCACGGCGGAAGCCGCGGAAGAACTGGCTCATCTGCTCGTGCACCATCGTGTGCATCGTTACCATCTGCACGAACTCTTCCTTCTCCTTAGCGTTCGGCAATTCGCCCTTCAGCAGCAGATAGCAAACTTCGAGAAAATCGCACTGCACGGCGAGCTGCTCGATCGGGTAGCCGCGGTAGAGAAGCTCGCCCTTGTCGCCGTCGATGTAGGTGATCGTCGAGGCGCACGCGGCAGTCGAGAGGAATCCCGGGTCGTAGGTGAACTTGCCCGTCTTTCCATACAGCGCGCGGATGTCGATCACCTCCGGGCCGATCGTGCCGGGCAGCACCGGAAAGCTTATCGGCGCGGTGCTGTCGCCGAAGTTCAGTGTCGCTTTGCGGTCGGTCATGGCATATGGCTCCAGGCGGCGGTCACGGGTGGGCACACGGGATGTCCGTCATCAAATGGATCGCAGGCGTCCGACCAGTGGCAGCAGCGAGACGTCCGCGGGCTCCGTGCGGCCGGACAGAATGTCCCACAGGTCGTTGTCGCTCAAGTCGAGCAGCAGGTCGAGCGCGGCGACATCGGCTGCGGTCAGCGAGGCGCCGCCGGCATCGAGAAATCGTTCGAGGATCAGATCGTTCTCCAGCATGCCGCGCCGGCAGCGCCAACGCAGGCGGGCGAGCCAGCGCGCATCGGCTTCGGCTTGCGCCGGCCGCTCGCCGCCTGCCAGCGATGGCTCGCAAGGCGTCGCAAGCGCGGGCCGGTTATCCACGCCCGGCCCTCAGACGGCTCGTTTGACCAGAAGACTGCGGATCCGGCCGATCGCCGCCGAAGGGTTGAGACCCTTGGGACAAACGTCGACGCAGTTCATGATCGTATGGCAGCGGAACAGCCGGTACGGATCGTCCAGATTGTCCAGCCGCTCGCTGGTGGCCTGGTCGCGCGAATCGGCGATGAAACGGTACGCGGCGAGCAGCCCGGCGGGGCCGACGAACTTGTCGGGGTTCCACCAGAACGACGGACACGCAGTCGAGCAGCAGGCGCAGAGGATGCATTCGTACAATCCGTCGAGCTCTTCGCGCGCCTGCGGCGACTGCAGCCGCTCTT
>JBDTNP010000137.1:0-4537 GCA_039933695.1 Betaproteobacteria bacterium
GCGAGATCAGCTCGGCGTCGGGCCTGGCGATAGCGCAGGTGGCGCAGCGCAACCGGACGCTCTTTTTCAACACCGGCTGCAACTCCGACGAGCTGCGCGGCAAGTCGTGTAACCGTTATATGTTCCACACCGAAGCCGCCAACAGCATGTACGTCAGCGCCTGCGGGCAGGCATTGTTGCGCGACGGCATGGTCAAGGGCAAGAAATGGTACAGCCTGACCGCCGACTATGCGTTCGGGCACGACCTGCTCAAGGTCGCCAAGCGGTTCATGACGGCCAACGGCGGCGAGTTCGCGGCCGACGAGCTCGTGCCGACCGACGTCACCGACTTCTCGCCGTACCTGCTCAAGATCCGCAACGCGAAGCCCGACATCGTGGTGTCCAATCTCGCCGGCGCGCAGATCACGAATTTCATGAAGCAGTACATGGAGTACGGGCTTCCGTTCCCGGTGGCCGGCTTCGGCTTCGACACCGCCGTCGCGTGGGGCGCGGGCAAGGGCAACGTGCTCGGCATCTGGCCGCTCGTCTGGGACGCGCAGGTCAAGACGCCGTCGTCGCAGAAATTCACCGCCGCGTTCACGAAGAAATACGGCAAGCCGCCGGAGAACCAGGCCTGGGGCGACTACATGTCGACCAAGCACGTCGCGCAGGCGATGAACGAGATCAAGAGCACCGATTCGGCCAAGGTCGTCGAGCATCTGGAGAAGGGCGCGAAGTTCGACATTCTCAAATCGCGCGAAGGTTACTACCGGGGATGGGACCATCAGCTGATGCAGGAGATGTATACGATCACGTTCAAGAAAGCCGCCGACGTCAAGAATCAATGGGACTTGTTCACGCTTTCGGCGCCTGTCCCTGCGGCCAGCCAGAGCCTCGAGGTGATCGCGCCGACGCGCGAAGAGAATAACTGCACGATGCCGGCCTGATCGAAACGGCGATGCGCGCGGTGCGCTGCCGCGCGCATCGCCGATTATCATGCTGATCGAGGTTCTCGAGCAGGTACTTAACGGCCTGCTCGCCGGCGCGTATTACCTGCTGATCGCGCTTGGCCTGACCCTGATTTTTTCGCTGGGCGGGCTGGTCAACCTCGCGCACGGGGCCTTCTACGCACTTGGGGCGTATTTCGCGGTCAAGCTGGCCGACGCTCTCGGATTCGCCGGCGCGCTGGTCGTCTCGCCGCTGGCCGTCGCCCTGGTCGGGCTGGTCGTCGAGCGCCTGCTGTTCCGGCGCTTCTACCGCGAGGATCCCGCGCTCGGGCTGCTGCTGACGTTTGGCCTGGCGATGGTCGCCGAGCAGGCGCTGCGCTGGATATTCGGCGCGGCGCCGATTCCGTTTTCGATTCCGCCGGCGCTCAAGGGCCAGGTTTTCGTCGGCGATTTCATCTATTCGAAGTACCGGCTGCTGATGCTCGCGGTCGCGGCCGCTGCCGTCGCCGGCCTGTGGCTGCTGCTGCGGCGGACGCCGTTCGGAAGAGTGGTCCGCGCCGGCGTGCAGAATCCCGACATGGTCGCGGCGCTCGGGATCTCGCTTGCGCCGTACATGGCCGGCGTGGTGGCGCTGGCGGTCGCACTGGCCGCCCTCGCGGGCGTGCTGCTGGCGCCGATCTCGGGCGTTCATCCGGCGATGGGAACCGATATCCTCACGGCGTCCTTCGTCGTCGTCGTCATCGGCGGGCTGGGGTCATTCTGGGGTGTCGTCTGGGCGGCGTTGATCGTCGGCGTCGTGCGCGGCCTCACTGTATATTTCTTTCCTCCCGCAGCAGAAGCGTCGATGTACCTGTTGATGCTGCTGGTGCTGCTGTTCCGGCCGCGCGGCCTGTTCGGCGAGCGGATCCAGCGCTTCGAATGAAGCTGCCACGCTCGCCGCTGGCAATCGGCGGACTGGTCTGCGCGGTATTGCCGTTCGCGCTGCTCGCCGGAGGCCTGACCCTGACCAGCGCGACCGACGTGGTGATCTTCGCCATCGCTTGCATGGCGCTGAACGTCCTGGTCGGCCACACCGGGCTGGTTTCGTTCGGCCACGGCGCATGGTTCGGCCTCGGCGCCTACGCGGCGGCCTTGGCGCAGCGGCACTGGTTTCCCGCGTCGGTTCTCTGGCCCGCGCTATTCGCGCTGGGCTTCCTGCTCGTCGCCTCGGTGCTGATCGGCTTCCTGGTGCTGCGCCGTCGCGGCGTTTATTTTTCGCTGCTCACGCTGGCATTTTCGGCGTTGACCTACGCGGTGGCGTTTCGCTGGACAGCGTTCACCGGCGGCGAGAACGGGCTCGGCGGGGTGACTCGCGCCGTCTGGTTCGGGGTCGATCTGGAGAATCCGTGGGTCTACTACGCGTTGGTCGCAGGCTTGGGCCTGCTTTTCGTCCATGCGCTGGCGCGCTTCCATGCTTCGCCGATCGGCAGCGTGCTGCTTGCGATTCGCGAGAACGAGCAGCGCGCGCAGTTCATCGGCTATGCGACCCAGCGCTACAAGCAGATCGCTTATGCGGCGTCGGCGACGCTGACCGGATTCGCCGGCGTCCTGTTTGCGTTTCACCATCGCTTCGCCTCGGCCGATCCGACCTCGATTTCCTCGTCCGGCGAGTTGCTGGCGATGGTGATCATCGGCGGCATGCGAAGCCTGCTTGGCCCGGCACTCGGTGCGCTGTTCTACATTCTTTTTCGCGAATACCTGTCGATCTGGACGCCGAACTGGCTGTTTTTTTTCGGCCTGCTGTTCGTCGCCTTCGTCGTGTTCTCGCCGACCGGCCTGGTCGGCGTCTGGCGGCGGTTGACTGAGCCGCTGCGTCCACACAGCGTCGAGGCCGCCGCGATGGCGGGACGCTCGATCGAGCACGGACTGCCGTTGCCGCCCTTCCTTCTGCCGGCGGCGCGCCCTGCCGCGACCGTGCTCGAAGCCAACGGACTGGCGAAGGCGTTCGGCGGTATCCATGCCGTCGAGGAAGCAAGCTTTGCGGTCGCCGACCGGACGCTGCATGCGCTGATCGGGCCCAACGGCGCCGGCAAAACGACGCTGTTCAATCTGGTTTCCGGCATGTTCGTGCCCGATCGCGGCCGCGTTGTGCTCGATGGCCGCGACATCACCGGTCAACCGCCGCATCGCATCGTCGCAGCAGGGTTGGCCCGGTCGTTTCAGATCACCAACCTGTTTCCGGCGCTCCCGGTCGTGGAGAATCTGCGGCTCGCCGTGCAGGCGCGCCACAGCTCTCACCTGGATGGGTGGACGCCGACGACGGCGATCGAGGCGGTGCAGCAGCGCACGCGCGAGCTGATCGGCTTTCTCGGCCTGACCGGGATCGAACAGGCGGAAGCAGGCGCACTTTCCTACGGCGGCCAGCGGCTGCTCGACATGGGGCTCGCGCTCGCCTCGGCGCCGTGCGCACTGCTGCTCGACGAGCCGCTGGCCGGGCTTGCCGCCGCCGAGCGCGAGCGCGTCGCCGGCCTGGTCAAGCGCATTTCCCGCGATATCCCGGTGCTGCTGGTCGAGCACGACATCGATCGCGTGTTCGCGCTGGCCGACCGGGTCACGGTGATGAACGACGGCCGCGTGCTGGTCGACGGCACCGCCGACGATGCGCGCAACAGCCGCGCGGTGCAAGAGATCTACATCGGCGTCGGCACCGCGGCGTTGGTCGCCCGAGCCCACGGCCACGCCGGCCGCGGCACCGGGCCGGAATTGCTGAGCCTGGACCTGGTCGACGCCTACTACGGCAAGAGCCACATCCTGCAGCGCGCCTCGCTGGTTGCGCACGAGCAGGAAATCGTCGCGCTGCTCGGCCGCAATGGCGCGGGCAAGTCGACATTGCTGAAGACGATCATCGGGATCGTACGCGCCGGAGGAGGCAGCATCCGCTTAAGCGGCGAGGAGCTGGCCGGGCAGCCGGCGGCAGCGATCGCGCGTCTCGGCGTGGGCTACGTGCCGCAGGGGAGGGGCCTGTTCGCCGGGATGAGCGTGCGCGACAACCTGGAGCTCGGACGGCTGAGGCGTGAAAAAGGCGCGGGGCTGGCGTGGAGCGAGGACCGGATCCTCGAATTCTTCCCGCAGCTCAAACCGAGGCTCGACACCCCGGCCGATTTCCTCTCCGGCGGCGAGCAGCAGATGGTGGCGGTCGCGCGGGCGCTGTCGGGCCACGTCCGCGTGCTGCTGCTGGACGAGCCGTTCGAAGGACTCGCACCGGCGGTCGTCGAGGAATTGTTCGAGGTGTTCGACAAGCTGCGAAGCGAGGTGACGATGATCATCGTCGAGCATAATCTCGACCTGGTGCTGGCGCTGGCGAACCACGCCTACGTGCTGGAGCGCGGCAGCGTCGTCTACGAAGGCGCCGCCTCGGAGCTGCGGGAAAATCTCGACCTGCGGCGGCGTGTCCTGTGGATGTGAGGCAATGGACAAGACGATAGCAGTCATCGGCGCGGGCCTGATCGGCCGCGCCTGGGCGATGGTATTCGCGCGGGGAGGGTGGGCGGTCCGCCTGGCCGACAGCGATCCGGATCACCTTGCGCACGCCCGCGCATTCATCGCGGCGAGCCTCGACGAGCAGCAGCGAT
>JBDTNP010000138.1:0-6691 GCA_039933695.1 Betaproteobacteria bacterium
AGGCCTCGCGCACCGCGTGCGACAGCATGCGGTCGCGCACGAAGCGGCCGTTGACAAACAGATACTGCGCCTCGCGCGTCGCCGTCGCGTACGCCGGTCGCACGACCCAGCCGGCGAGATCGAGACCCGGCCCCGGCTCGTCGACCGGCGCCGCATGCGCGGCGAAAGCATCGCCGAGCAGCGCATCGACGCGGGCGCGCCGCCCCTGCGGCAACAGACGATGTTTGACGCTGCCGTTGTGCTGCATAGTGAAGCCGACGTCGGGATGCGACAGCGCGGCGCGGCGGAACGCTTCCTCGCAATGGCCGTATTCGGTGGCATCGGTGCGAAGGAACTTGCGCCGCGCCGGCGTGTTGAAATAGAGCTCGTGCACGGTCACCGTCGTACCGTCGGAGAGCGCCGCCGGCAGCGTCGCGCTGATCTCGCCGCCGTCGACTTCGACGCGCCAGGCGTGTTCTTTGCCGCGCAGTCGCGAGGTCAGAGTCAGGCGCGACACGGCGGCGATGCTCGCCAGCGCCTCGCCGCGGAAGCCGAGGGTCGTGATCGCCTCGAGGTCGCTGGCGGTGGCGATCTTGGATGTCGCGTGCCGCGCCAGCGCCAGTGGCAGGTCCTCGCGCCCGATGCCATCCCCGTCGTCGGCGACGCGAATCAGCTTGATCCCTCCGCCGGCGAGATCGACATCGATCTGGCGCGCACCGGCGTCGAGGCTGTTTTCGAGGATCTCCTTCAGCGCCGCGGCAGGCCGGTCGACGACTTCGCCGGCGGCGATCTGGTTGATCAGCTGATCGGGTAGCGGGCGAATCGGCGGCATCAGCGGGCGAGCCCCGTCGCCCAGCGTGCGTAGACATCGTCCGCGACCTGCGACAGCGCGGCCAGTCGCGCATCCAGATCGCGAAACATGTCGTCGCGACTCTGCCTGGCGCCGTTCGATTGCACCGGCAGTTCGCCCGCGCCGCTGCCGGCCCAGGTCTCGACCATCTGGCGTGTCATTTCGATATGGCACTGGAAGCCGATGTGCTTGCCCAGCGCGTATCCCTGCTGCGGGTTGAATGCGTTGGTCAGCACCCGAGCGGCGCCGGGCGGCAGCTCGAAGATGTCGTAATGCCATTGGAAGGTCGTGAACTTGTCGCGGCCGCCGAACCATGCCGTCGCCGCGCGATCCGGCGCCCTCACCTCGCCCCAGCCGATCTCCGGCGTTGCCGTGGGTGCGACGCGTGCGCCGAGCGCCTTGGCCAAAAGCTGCCCCCCGAGACAATGCCCGATGACCGGGATATCGTCGGCGACCGCGTGCCGCAGCAGCGTGAGCAGCGGCGCATTCCAGGGAAGCGGATCGTTCGCGCTCATCGGGCCGCCCATCATGCCGATGCCGGCGAAGGCGCCGACGTCGTCGGGAACCGATTCGCCCTGATCGAGCGCGATGATTCGATGCGGCACGCGCTGGCGCTCGAGCCACTCGCCGAAGTGGCCCGGCCCTTCGGTCGGTGAGAAGCGGAAAATCGCGACGGGACGCATGGAGAATCGGCGACGCGCGCCGTTACAATGCGCCATTCTAGCAGCCGGCGCGCACCGCCTATGAGGCGGATCTTGTGTTCGCCCGGCAAATCGAGGGATCAACGATGAGCGAATTGCGAACCCGTTTCGGGCGTCCGTTGCGGCTGGCGATCGTCGGCGGCGGCCCCGGCGCATGGATCGGCGAAATGCACCGCACCGCGGCCGAGCTCGAAGGGCATTGGCGCGTGGTCGGCGGCGTATTTTCCAGCGATGCCGCGCGCTCCCGGAGCGGCGGGGTCGCAATGGGCTTCGACGCCGCACGCAGCTATGGCGACCTCGCCGAGCTGCTCGATCGCGAAAGGCAGCGGCCCGATGGCGCCGAGGCGGTCGCGATAGTGACACCCAACGACACGCACTACCCGTATGCGGTCGCCGCGCTCGACGCGGGACTCGACGTCGTCGGCGACAAGCCGGTGACGCACGATGCGGCGCAGGCGCGCGATCTGGTCGCACGGACGAAGAAAAACGGCAGGATTTACGCGATCGCCCACGGTTATTCCGCGTATCCGATGACCCGTTATGCCCGCCAGCTGGTCCGGGACGGCGCACTGGGCGCACTGCGCCTGGTGCAGGTCGAATACATCCAGAGCGGGTTGGCGACGCGCCTCGAGGACGGTCCATCGAGCAACCGGCTCGCCTGGATTCTCGACCCGCAGCGCAGCGGTCTGTCGCTGGTGATGAGCGCGATCGGCTGCCACGCGCAGCATCTGGCCTGCTTCGCGTCCGGACTTTCGATCGCGCGTGTATCCGCCGACGCCCGCGCGCTGGTGCCCGGCCGCAAGGTCGTCGATTACACGTCGGCGCTGATCGAGTTCGAAGGGGGCGCGCGCGGTACGCTGACGGTCACCCAGGCGGCCGCCGGCGGGGAGAACGACATCCGGCTTCGCGTCTATGGGGAAAAGGGGATGCTCGACTGGTCGCACCGCGAGGCGAGTTATCTGCGTCTGGCGCTGCAGGGCGAGCCGGCGCGCGTGATCGGCCGCGGCGATCCCGGCCTGCCCCCGCAGATCATTGGGCTGGGCCGCGCGCCGCGCGGCCATCCGGAGGGTTTGCGCGAGGCCTTCGCCAATATCTACCGCGAGGTGGCACAGGAGCGCATGGCGCGTGGGCTGGGCGAAGCTATCCCCGACGCGCCGTATCCGCGGATCGAGGAAGGCGCCCACACGATGGCGTTCATCGAGGCCTGCGTCGAGTCGCAGCGCCGCGGCGCCTGGGTGGCGGTCGAATCGTCCGGGTGACGAGCAGGATTCCTACAACAAGATCAGACCGCCGCTGATGGTGCTCCCGTCATCCGGCGCGCACGCTGTGCACCGTCGTCGTCCCTCCGGGTGCCGTCATGCGTGTCCTGCTCCTGTGCCTGAGCGTTTGCGGCATCGCGTATCCGCTGGCCGGAAACGCGCAAGCTATCCACAAGTGCCTGGCGCCCGACGGCGTCGCTTACCAGTCGATGCCTTGCGCTTCCGGCGCGGGTGATGTCGTGGTAGCCAGTCTGGGCAGCGCGCACGCCGAGTCCGTCCCGCGTGCCGAGGCGCCCGCCGCGACGCCTGGGAGGCGAGAGCCAGGAGCCAATTCGAAACGCGCCTTCTGGCGCACCAGCATCGCGATCGGCATGTCCGACGATGAGGTGCTGAACCTGCCGGCTTGGGGCCGGCCCAGCGCCATTGCCCGCAGCAAGGCGAACCGGGTCTGGTACGAGGAGTGGATCTATCGCTGGCGGATGGGTGGGACCAGCCGGCTGTCGTTTGCGAACGGCAGACTGACGGGGGTGGAAACCGCTGCTGAGGTCGAACCGGTGGAAACCCAGGTCAGCTACACCTCGCACTAGCGGTCGCGTCGCTCTCGAGAAATAACTTCCCTGTTCGCGCGTCCCCGCCGCCTTCCGGACGAGGCCTCAGCCGCGAACGATTTCGGCGTACGCCGAATGATTGTGTATCGATTCGAAATTTTCCGCGGCGATGCTGAAGCCGAGAAGCCGGTCGTCGTCGACCAGCCGGGCGGCGATGCCGCGAACGAGATCCTCGACGAACCGGGGGCGCTCATAAGCGCGCTCGGTGACGAATTTCTCGTCGGCGCGCTTGAGCAGACCATAAAGCTCGCATGAGGCTTCGGCTTCGGCCAGTACGATCAGCTCCGCCACCGTGATCGCGGCGCCCGGTCTCGGCCGCACGGTGAGCGTCAGATGCGACCGCTGGTTGTGCGCGCCGTAGTCGGAAATCGCCTTGGAGCTGGGGCACAGGCTCATCACCGGCACGACGATCGTCGCCTCGACCGACCGCTTGCCCGGTGCTGCGTCGGCGACCAGCTTCACTTCATAGTCCATCATGCTTTGCGCACCTGTGACCGGCGCGCTCTTGCGCATGAACCATGGAAACGCGATGTCGACGCGGCCGGCGTCCGCTTCCAGCCGGACCAGCAAGGCGTCGAGGAAGCCCGGAAACGTCGCCAGCGACAGCGGCGCGGCGAGCTCGTCGATCGCCGCGACCAGGCGCGACATGTGCGTGCCCTTGCGATCCGCCGGCAGCGCGACATAGGCGCTGCACACGGCGATCGTCGATTGCGGCGGGTCGCTTCCGTCGACGAAGCGAATCGGATAGCGCAGATTTCGTATGCCGACGCGGTCGATCAGCAGCTTCCGCGCATCGGGATGCGACTGCACATCGGGTATCAGCGGTGTTTCGGGACGATTCATTGCGGCGGTTTGCGGTCAACGAGGCGCGTGACGACCAACGTGTCATTGTCTCACAGCAGCGGCGGGGGCATGGTCGACTCCCGCCACACCAACGTCGCCGCTTTGGCCGGAGCTGCAGCCGAAGCGCGCCGCGATCGATGCGGCAATGCCCTTCGCGTCGAGACCGCAGTGCGCGAGTTGACTGGCAGGGTCGCCCTGATCGATGAAGACGTCGGGCAGCCCGAGTTGCAACAGCGGCACGGCGATGCCGCGCGCGGCCAGCGCTTCGGCGACCGCGCTGCCCGCCCCGCCGGCGACGACGTTTTCTTCGATCGTCACCAGGCTGTCGTGGGTGCACGCCAGCGCGACGCAGAGCTCGACGTCGAGAGGCTTGACGAAGCGCATGTTGGCGACGGTGGCGTCGATTTCTCCGGCGACGGCGAGCGCGGGTCCGAGCATGCTGCCGAAGGCGAGCAGCGCGATGCGTTGCGTCCGCCGTCCGGTTTCGCGGCGCAACTCGCCCTTGCCGATGGTGAGCGAGCGCATTTCCTTGTCCACCGCAACGCCTGGCCCGGCTCCCCGCGGATAGCGCACGGCGCTCGGCGTGCCCAGCGTATACGCCGTGTACAGCATGTCGCGGCATTCGCCCTCGTCGGCGGGCGCCATCACCGTCATGTTCGGCAGGCAGCGCAAATAGCAGAAGTCGAAGCTGCCGGCATGCGTCGGACCGTCGGCGCCGACCAGCCCGGCGCGATCGATGGCGAACATCACCGGCAGGTTCTGCAGCGCGACGTCGTGGATCAGCTGGTCGTACGCGCGCTGCAGGAACGTCGAATAAATCGCGACGACGGGCTTCATGCCGTCGCAGGCGAGGCCTGCCGCGAAGGTCACCGCGTGCTGCTCGGCGATGCCCACATCGAAATAGCGCCCGGGATACTCCTGTGAAAAGCGCACCAGGCCCGATCCTTCGCGCATCGCCGGCGTGATGCCGACCAGCCGCGGATCGCGCGCGGCCATGTCGCAGATCCAGTCGCCGAACACCTGCGTGTAGGTCGGCTTGCCCGGCGGCTTGGCGACGATGCCGATCTCCGGATCGAAGCGAGTGACGCCGTGATAGAGGATCGGATCCGCTTCCGCCTTCGGATAGCCTTGTCCCTTGCGCGTGATCACGTGCAGCAGCTGCGGTCCGGCCAGCTGTCTTACGTTGATCAACGTCTTGCGCAGCGTTTCGATATCGTGCCCGTCGATCGGACCGATGTAGTTGAAGCCGAACTCCTCGAACAGCGTGCCGGGCAGCACCATCCCCTTCATGTGCTCCTCCCAGCGCCGCGCCAGCGCCTGCACCGGAGGCACCCGGGCAAGCATTTCCTTGCCGCCGCGGCGCACGTAGTTATAGACGCGTCCCGAGAGCAGGCGCGCGAGATAGCTGTTCAGCGCGCCGACCGGCTCCGAGATCGACATGTCGTTGTCGTTCAGGATGACCAGCAGGTCGGCGTTGGCCGCGCCGGCATTGTTCAGGGCTTCGAACGCCATGCCGGCGCTCATCGCGCCATCGCCGATCACTGCGACGACCTTGCGCTGCTCGCCCTTCTGCCTGGCCGCGATGGCCATGCCCAGCGCCGCCGAAATCGAGGTCGACGAATGCGCGGTGCCGAACGTGTCGTACTCGCTTTCGTCACGGCGCGGGAACCCGGCGATCCCGCCCCACTGCCGCAGGCCGCCCATGCTGCCGCGCCGCCCGGTCAGGACCTTGTGCGCGTATGTCTGGTGCCCGACATCCCACACCAGGCGATCATGCGGCGTGTCGTAGACGTAGTGCAGCGTCAGGGTCAGCTCGACGGTGCCGAGGTTGGACGATAGATGCCCGCCGCTGCGGCTGACCGATTGCAGCAGAAAGGCGCGCAACTCGGCCGCAAGCGCCGGCAATTGGCCGGCGTCGAGCTTGCGCAGATCCGCGGGGCAGTCGATGGAGTCGAGCAGCAT
Organism: Betaproteobacteria bacterium; assembly: GCA_039933695.1. GTDB lineage: Bacteria > Pseudomonadota > Gammaproteobacteria > Burkholderiales > Casimicrobiaceae > PALSA-1003. The sequence goes on from JBDTNP010000138.1 coordinate 6,203, forward strand.
CAGCGGCCGATCGCGGATCGCGAGGCGCGCTTGCGCGCCGCGCGCTGCCGGCGGATCCGCATCGCCAACATCAGTGGGTGCGCGCCGCGACCCAGTCGCCGAGCTCGATCAGTCGCCGCGCTGTCGTGAAGCCGCCGAGCGCCGCGCGCGCGTCGCCGCGCAGTGCTTCGATGCGCTCCCGCGCGGCGGACAGGCCGAGCAGCGAAGCGTAGGTCGTCTTTCGCTGCATCGCGTCCTTGCCCGCGGTTTTGCCCAGGCTCGTCGCCGTGCCTTCGACATCGAGTACGTCGTCGACAATCTGGAAGCCGAGCCCGATGGCCGACGCGTAACGGTCGAGTGCGTCGTTCTCGTCGGCACTCATCGGCCGGCCGCAGCCGGCGCCGAGGCGAACCGCCGCCCGGATAAGCGCACCGGTTTTGAGCGCGTGCATGCGTTCGAGTTCATTCAGCGCGAGCATTTCGCCGGCCGTGGCGAGATCGATCGCCTGCC
>JBDTNP010000139.1:0-1727 GCA_039933695.1 Betaproteobacteria bacterium
GCTTGCGCAGCGCGAGTCCCCATGCGCGGTTGATGCGGCTGCCGAACGGCGAGTGGATCACCAGCTGCATTCCGCCCGACTCGTCGAAGAAGCGCTCGAAGACCACCGTGTTCTGCGTCGGCAGCGTGCCGAGCGCCGCGTGGGCCGAGGCGAGATAATCGACCAGCTGCCCGGCGGCCCCATCGGACAGGCTGATGTCCTGCACGACCTGCTCGAACGCGCCTTGCTTGTCGCCTTGTCCGTTCAGGCGTCCGGCAATCTGCTCGCGCAAGCGCGACACTGCGTGCGACAGCTCGTCGGTGCGAGCCGGCGCTTCGCCGAGCCAGAACGGAATCGTCGGCGGCTGTCCGTGCGCATCGTCGACGCGCACGCGACCGGCTTCGACGCGCAGGATCCGATACGAGCTGTTGCCCAGCTGGAATATGTCGCCGGCGAGGCTTTCGACGGCGAAGTCTTCGTTGACCGTGCCGACGATCTGACCGGCGGGCTCGAGCACGACCTCGTAATCGGCGTTGTCGGGAATCGCGCCGCCGGAGGTCAGCGCGGTCAGGCGCGCACCGCGCCGGCCGCGCAGCACGCCGTTGACCGCGTCGCGATGCACGTAGGCGGCCCGGTGTCCCCGGCGCGTGCTGAATCCTTCGGCCAGCGTGCGCACGACGTCCAGAAACTCGTCGCGCGTCAGCGTCGCGTACGGATACGCGTGCCGCACAAGGTCGAACAAGGCGTCTTCCGTCCACTCCTGGGCGGCGACCTCGGCGACGATCTGCTGCGAGAGCACGTCCAGCGGCTTGGGCGGAATGATCAGCCGGTCGAGCTCGCCGCGCCGCACCGCGTCGAGCAGTGCCGCGCATTCGACCAGTTCGTCGCGCGACAGCGGAAAAATGCGCGCTTTGGGCACGCCGCCGACCTGGTGGCTCGCGCGGCCCGCACGCTGCAGGAATGTCGCGATCGATCGCGGTGAGCCCAGCTGGCAGACCAGCTCGACGTCGCCGATATCGATGCCCAGCTCGAGCGAAGCGGTCGCGACGAGCACTTTCAGCTCGCCGCGCTTCAAGCGCTGCTCGGCTTTGAGCCGCAACTCCTTCGCCATGCTGCCGTGGTGCGCGGTGACGTGCTCGCTGCCGAGCAGCTCGGACAGGTGGCGCGCCGCGCGTTCGGCCATGCGGCGCGTGTTGACAAAAATCAGCGTTGTCCGGTGCGCGAGGGCAAGGTCGGCCAGCCGCCTGTAGACCTCTTGCCACACTTCGTTCGACATGACCGCTTCGAGCGGCGAGGGCGGCACCTCGATCGCGAGATCGCGCGCACGGATGTGTCCGGCGTCGACGATCGCGCAATCGTCGCGCTTGCCGCCCTTTCCTTCGCCGACCAGAAAGCGCGCGATCTCCGCGATCGGCTTCTGCGTCGCCGACAAGCCGATACGCGCCGGCCGTCGTGTCGTCAGTGCCGTCAGGCGCTCGAGCGACAACGCGAGATGGCTGCCGCGCTTGTTGCCCGCCAGCGCATGGATCTCGTCGACAATGACGGTTCGAGTCGTCGCCAGCATCTTGCGGCCCGATTCGGACCCGAGCAGCACATACAGCGACTCGGGCGTGGTGACGACGATGTGCGGCGGCCGCTTGCGCATGCCGGCCCGCTCGGCCTGCGGCGTGTCGCCGGTGCGGACCAAGGTGCGAATCTCGACGTCCGGCAAGTCGAGCGCTTTGAGCTCTTCACGGATACCGGCAAGC
>JBDTNP010000140.1:0-4722 GCA_039933695.1 Betaproteobacteria bacterium
CGCCTTCTGCTATTACCACTACTGGTTTGCCGGCAAGCGCCTGTTGCAGCGTCCGTTCGACGAGGTGCTTTCGTCGGGCGAGCCCGACTTTCCATTTTGCCTCTGCTGGGCCAACGAAAGCTGGACGCGGCGCTGGGATGGACTCGACAGCGACATCCTGATCGCCCAGGACTATCGCGAAGACGACGCGCTCGCGCTGATCCGCGACCTGCTGCCGGCATTCGCCGATCGCCGTTATGTCCGCATCGACGACAAGCCGCTGCTGCTCGTCTACTATGCCGATGCAATTCCGGATCCCCGGCGCTGGGCGGCGGTCTGGCGCGGCGCCGCACGCGACGCCGGTCATCCGGATCTCTATCTCGCGCTGGTGCAAAGCGTCAACCAGACGACGATGGACCCGTCGGCGATAGGCTACGACGCGGCGGTGGAATTCCCTCCGCATCTGACCCTTTCGCGTGAGATCGCCCCGGACCCGAACGGCGTGCGTCGCGGCTTTCGGGGTGACATCCTCGACTATGTTTCGTGCGCGCAGAACGCGCTCGCCCGGACGCGTCCCGACTACCGGCTGTTCCGCGGCGTGATGACCGGTTGGGACAATACGGCGCGCGTTCCCGACGTCGCGCGCTGCTTTGTCAACGCGGAGCCCGCCAATTACGAGCGCTGGCTTGCGGCCGCCGCCGCGCAGACTCGGGAATGGTACGACGGCGACGAGCGCATCGTGTTCGTCAATGCCTGGAACGAGTGGGCCGAGGGCTGCCATCTCGAGCCGGACTTGCGCTACGGTAGAGCGTTTCTCGAAGCGACGCGCCGCGCGCTGGGCGGAGCGTAGTCACGGGTGTCCGATACTTCGTCTCCGCTGGTCAGTCTGATCGTGCGCAGCAGCGCGCGGATGAGCTTGCAGGCCGCCCTCGATTCGATCGCCGTGCAGGACTACCCGCAGCTGGAAGTCATCGTCGTCGCCGCCAGCGGCCGCGATCATCCGGCGCTTCCGGGTCGCACCGGAGCACATCCGCTGCGACTGGTGAAGAGCGACGTCCGCCTGTCGCGGCCGCAGGCCGCCAACGCGGGCCTCGACGCGGCGCATGGCGAATGGATCACGTTCCTCGACGATGACGACCTGCTGCTCTCCGGGCATGTCGCCGGGCTCGTCGCCGCCCGGCGCAGTGCGCGCGGAGCGCGATTGGTCTACACGCTGGCGCTGGGCAGGTTCGCCGACGGCCACACCGAAACCTGGGGCAGGCCCTATGCGCTGTCCGAGCTCTACGAGCGCAACTTCATCCACTTATCGACCGCGCTGTTCGCGCGGAGCCTGGTCGCCGACGGCTGCCGCTTCGACGAGGCGTTCGAGATCATGCAGGACTGGGATTTCTTTCTGCAGTGCGCGCAACTTACGCCGTTCCACTTCGAGGCGCGCCAGACCTTCGAGTGGCGCGTCGATCTCGGCACATCCGGAACCGGCGTCGGCGGCAACAAGGACGCGGTCCGCTTTGCACGCTTCCGTGACGCGATCTACACCAAGTGGGGCGCCCGGCGTCAAGCCCTGGCGGCCCGGGTCAAGCAGCTGGTCGAGGACGCGACCGCCAAGCAGCGCCTTGGCGACTTCGACGGCGCCGAAGCCCGTTGCAAGGAAGCGCTGGAGGCGAGTCCGGGCGATCCCTGGGCGCTCAATTCGCTGGCGCTGGTCTATCGTTCGACCGGCCGCCTCCCCGACGCCGAGCTCGCGCAGGCGCACGCGGTGGCCGTGCGGCCGAACAATCCGTCGCTGTTGTACAACCTCGCGGAAATCCACCGCGCGCGCGGCGATCTTGCGCGCGCACGCGGATGCCTGCAGCGCGCGCTCGAGCTTGCGCCGGACTTCGCCTCGGCGCAGACGATGCTTGCAGCGCTCGACCCGCCGCGCGAATGACGGCGGTCGGCGAGGGGTGCGCGCGCCTGCAGGTTGGACGCGCCCCCGCGCGTCAATTACAATCGCCGCCTCCCCAACGATAAGACGCCGGCGCCCTTGACTCGACGCAACGCCTTTTACGCGCAGTCCGGCGGCGTGACCGCCGTGATCAACGCCAGCGCCTGCGGCGTCATCCAGACCGCGAGGCAGCACAAGCGCAGCATCGGCCGCGTCTATGCCGGCCGCAACGGCATCATCGGTGCGCTGACCGAGGACCTGATCGATACCGGCCGCGAGTCGTCGCGCGCGATCGCCGCGCTGATGCACACGCCGGCCGGGGCGTTCGGGTCCTGCCGGTACAAGCTCGCCGGCATCGACCGCGACCGCGCGCAGTACGAGCGGCTGCTCGACGTGTTCCGCGCGCACGACATCGGCTATTTTTTTTACAACGGCGGCAACGACTCGGCCGACACCTGCCTGAAGGTTTCGCAGATGGCGGCGCGGCTCGACTATCCGTTGATCGCCGTCCACGTGCCGAAGACCGTCGACAACGACCTGGCCGTGACCGATTGCTGCCCGGGCTTCGGCTCGGTGGCCAAGTATGTCGCGACGTCGATGCGCGAGGCCGCGTTCGACGTGGCGTCGATGGCGAAGACGTCGACCCGGGTTTTCGTGCTGGAGGTGATGGGTCGCAACGCCGGCTGGATCACCGCGGCGGTCGGCCTCGCCGACGACGCGGACACCCCGATCCCGCTGCTGCTGCTTTTTCCCGAGATCGCGTTCGACGAAGCTAAATTCCTGGCGCGCGTGGACGCGAAGGTGGCGCAATTCGGCTATTGCTGTGTCGGCGTTTCGGAGGGCCTGCGTGACAGCCAGGGCAAGCTGCTGGCCGAGGCGGGCACCAGGGATGCGTTCGGCCATGCGCAGCTGGGCGGGGTGGGGCCGATGATCGCCGCGCGGGTCAAGGAGAGGCTCGGACACAAATATCATTGGGCGGTCGCCGACTACCTGCAGCGCGCCGCCAGGCATCTGGCCTCGAAGACCGACCTCGAGCAGGCGTATGCGGTCGGCCGCGCCGCCGTCGAGCTTGCCGTGCGTGGCAAGAGCGCGGTGATGCCGGCCATCGTGCGCACGTCCGACAAACCTTACCGCTGGAAAATCGAGGCGGTGCCGCTGGACAAGGTCGCCAATGTCGAGAAGAAGCTGCCGCGCGATTACATCAGCGCCGACGGCTACGGCATTACCGCCAAGGCGCGCGCGTATCTGTCGCCGCTGACCCGCGGCGAAGCGTTCCCCCCGTTCCGCGACGGCCTGCCGCAGTACGTGCGCCTGAAAAACGTCGCGGTTGCCAAGAAGCTGGCGACATCGTTCTCAGTCTGACCAAAGCCCGCGGCCCTGACGCGTCGAAGAGGAAGCCCATGCCCCGCAACGTCGAATACTTCTTCACGCCGGTCTCGCCGTTCACTTACCTGGGACATCAGCGCTTCGTCGCCATTGCACAGGGGCACGGCGTCTCGATCGATGTCAAGCCGGTCGACCTCGGGCCGGTTTTCGCGGCGTCGGGCGGCCTGCCATTGAAGCAGCGCGCGCCGCAGCGCCAGGCGTATCGGCTGGTCGAGCTCGCACGCTGGTCGAAGCACCTGGGGTTGCCGCTCAATTTGCAGCCGCGCCATTTTCCGGTGCCCCCGGCGCTCGCTTCGAAATGGATTCTGGCCGCGTTGTCGCAGCAGGGCGCCAGCGGCGCGCTCAAGCTGACCGGCGCCCTGTTGCGCGCGGTGTGGGCCGAGGAGCGAAATATCGCGGAAAGCGACACGCTGGCCGCGATCGCATCCGAGCAGGGGTTGGACGCCAAGTCACTGGCCGAACGCGCCGCCACCGCCGACATCGGCGAGCGTTACGACGCCCTCACGCAGGAGGCGATCGACCGCCAGGTCTTCGGCGCGCCGACGTACATCTATCGAGACGAGCCGTTCTGGGGTCAGGATCGGCTCGACTTTTTGGACCGGGCGCTGGCAAAATAGCATGTTTTCGCGGTTCGCCGTCCGCTTGCAGACGCGAGCGCGACGCAACCGCCTCCAGGCGCTCGTTCGGCCGGGCCACAACAATGATGCGCAAAGATTCGCTCGCCACCATTTAGGGGATATACATGTCAACCGCACTTGTCTTCGCGCTCGTTTGCGCGATCGCCGCGCTGGTCTACGGCGGCTGGTCGATCACCTGGATCATGCAAAAGCCGGCGGGCAACGCGCGCATGCAGGAGATCGCCGCCGCCGTGCAGCAGGGCGCACAGGCCTACCTGAATCGCCAATACGCGACGATCGCGGTGGTCGGCGTCGTCCTGCTGGTGATCATCGGCGCGTTCCTCTCCTGGACCACTGCCACCGGCTTCGCCGTCGGCGCGGTGTTGTCGGGGCTGGCCGGATTCATCGGCATGAATGTCTCGGTGCGTTCGAATGTGCGCACCGCGGAGGCGGCGCGGACCGGCCTGAACGAGGCGCTGGCGGTCGCATTTCGCGGCGGCGCGATCACCGGTCTGCTGGTTGTCGGTCTGGGGCTGCTCGGTGTGGCGGGCTTCTACTGGTTCCTGGTGCAATCGGCGCACTATGTGCCGAACTCCGCCAAGGAAGGCCTGCACGGCATCATCGAGCCGCTGGTGGGCCTCGCCTTCGGCGGTTCGCTCATCTCGATATTCGCGCGGCTGGGCGGCGGCATATTCACCAAGGGCGCGGATGTCGGCGCCGACCTCGTCGGCAAGGTCGAGGCCGGCATTCCCGAGGACGATCCGCGCAACCCCGCGGTGATCGCCGACAACGTCGGCGACAACGTCGGCGACTGCG
>JBDTNP010000141.1:0-3496 GCA_039933695.1 Betaproteobacteria bacterium
CTTCCCGCTGCCGATCGACCTGTTGAGCGCCATGGCGAGCAAGCGGACGGAACCCGCGCCCTGATCCACGCCGGCGCGCCTTCCCGCGCGCCGATGCCTTCGCAAGCGCTGCCGCACCGCGCGCCGCGCGGCACTTGCCGCCCCGGGGGCGATGCCGCCGCGCTTGCCCGCCGGCGGCTGAACCATCCCGAATCAAGGCCTTAGACTAATGGCATATCGCTTGCTTGCCTTTGCTCCGAGACGGCGATCCGGCTGCTGGAGCAAATCCGGACCGCGGCGAATGACCACAAGTGGGGGTTTCCTATGATGGTTTCCGTGTGGTGGCTGGTCTGGGTGTTTCTGGCAGGCGGGTACGCCGGGTTCCTGTTGCTCGCACTGCTGCGCACCGGCGACGACCGCGGCGAAGGCGCGCACGAAGCGCTGATGGCGCATCGCGCCCTTTCCTGGCGTCACGGCCGCGAGCGCCGCGGCTTTATCGCGCCCGGCCCATAACCTGTACGCGCGCGGTTGGGTACGAGCGGCTCTTGCTTGGGTCGCCCCCCCCCCGACATGCTCCGCGCCTATCGTGTGACTACGCGCACGAGGTTGGCCAGAATTTCGTAAAGCGCGTAGTAGCTTTCCCGCAGCCCGACGATTCCAGGCATCAAATCGAAGGCTCGTGCCGGCCCGCGCGATGGTATGCCTGTCGCCGCGGGCACGGTCGCAATGCCTGCCGCCGCGAATTCCGCCGCGGCGCGCCGCATGTCAAACGCGTGTGCAACCAGGATTACGCGGCGGACTCCGGCTTCGGTCAGAAGCTGCGCTGAATACACTGCATTCTCGTGCGTCGTGCGCGAACGATTCTCCGCCCAGCGCACGGCGACGCCGAATTCCTGCTGCAGCGCGTTTCGCATGAGTTCGGCCTCGGGCGTGCCGCCATACGTCGATCCACCTGTAACGAGCACCGGCAGATGGGTCTCCCTGGCAACGCGCGCTCCATAGCGCACTCGCTCGAGCGTTAATGTCCCGAGCGTGTCGCCGCCGTATTCGGGCGCGTCCTGGCGCGTGCCGCCGCCGAGGATGACGATCGCCTGCGCGCCCGCAGCTCGATCACGGTCGAACGACGCAGGCAATTCGAGCCCTCTGACCAGCAGCGACGCGACCGCCGGAATCGATAGCGCCAACAAGGTTAGCACGCCGGTCCATGCCAGCGCCTCGCCAACGCGCGGGACGCGACGGCGCAAAACAAGGCCGAGCAATGCCAATAAGAGCGGCCCGGTGGGAGGCAGCACCAGCGTTTTGAGGACAGCCTTGATCCAGATCGGGTCGATCACTTTCGATGCTTTCGTCGACTCGCTCGGCGAATGTCTGAAGCGTCAGCGCGACCGTTGAAGCCGATCCGGCTCGCGCCGGGCAGCGCGCAGATTACGCCGGGGGGTTTCGTCAGCACCGCCAAGTAGGTTCCCTCGTCGAAAACATCGCCGCCGATGCGCACCGCCTTCGCGGCATGGCGTATCGCGATCTACTCCATGTCGGTGTTGCGTACGACGATCGTCGACGAATCCGCGACGCTCGGATCGTACGGATGCCATTCCTCGCCGAAAAGTCGCTGCACGCGCTGCACGTAGGCGCGGGTTTCAGCGTAAGGAGGAATGCCTTTGTAGCGGTCGACCGCACCTTCGCCGGCATTATATGCGGCGACGGCAAGCGCAATCCGACCCTGGTAGTAAGCAAGCAGCCAGCGAAGATAGGAAAGGCCTCCCTGCAGATTGTCCTCGACGTCGAAACGATTCCTCACGTTGAATCGCGTTGCCGTCGCGGAGATCAGCTGCATCAGGCCGCGCGCGTCCTTGTCGGAGCGCGCATCCGGCTGGAAGTTCGACTCGGCCGCAACGATCGCGAGCGCCAGCCGCGGGTCGATCCCGAATTGCGGGGCGGCCCTGACGACCGCCTGGGCAATCCTGCGCTTGTCCGGCGGCAGGTCGGCATAGGCCTCACCGTCGATGAGCTCCACCGGCTTCTCGGCGGCTTCGGCGGTCGAGGCCGGCGCTGGCGGCAACATGCATTCCGGATAAACGAGCTGGCCGCGGTCGACGAGTTTCAGCATTTCGCGCGCTTGGGCGTGGCCCTCGCGCGCGGCGCGTGCGAAGAAGAACGCCGCCAGTGCGTCGTCGCGGGCGATACCGCGACCGTTGGCGTACATCCAGCCCAGGTTGAACATGGCGCCCACGTCGCCCCCGCGCGCTGCCTCGCAATACAGCGCGGCAGCCCTGCGCTGATCCTTGGGCACGCCTTCGCCGTGCTCATACGCCAGCGCCTGTGCCGCCAGGACATCGGGTCGCGTGAACGGGTCGGCAGCGGCCGCCGCCGGCGCCAGCAGCAGCATCGCGACCAGCGCGAGCAGCCGGCGCGTGCCGAACGCCGAAGCGCCGGCGCTACCAAGCTCAAGCGGTGCCGCGAACACCGGGAGTCCTCGCGGCACGCGCGATTGGCGCCGCCAGCGGATGCGACTCGTACCAGGGCAGCGCTTCGCGCAGTCCGGCACGCAAGTCACGCGTCGGCGCGTACTTGAACGCACGGACCGCCTTGGTGATGTCGGCCTGCGAGTGGCGCACGTCGCCGGCACGAAAATCCTCGTGGATCGGCGCCGCGACCGACAGGCCCGGATGGCGCTCCGCCACCAGATCGCGCAACGCCGAATACAGATCGTTCAGCGATATGCGCCCGCCGACAGCGACGTTGTAGACCTGCCCGGAGACGGTTGCCGCCGGCGCCGTTGCGGCCAGCAGGTTGGCCTGCACGACATTGCCGACATAGCAGAAGTCGCGCGTCGTCTCGCCGTCGCCGTAAATGACGATCGGCGTTCCCGCGAGCATCGCCGCGGCCCAGCGCGGAATCACCGCCGCGTACGCGCCTTCGGCGTCCTGGCGCGGCCCGAAGACGTTGAAATAGCGGAGCCCGGTCGCGGCGATGCCGTAGCAGCGCGCGAACACCTGGGCATAGAGCTCGTCCACGTATTTGGTCACTGCATACGGCGACAGCGGCCGGCCGATGGCGTCTTCGACCTTGGGCAGCCCCGGATGATCGCCATAAGTCGAGCTCGACGCAGCGTAGACGAAGCGCCCGACACGAGCGTCGCGCGCGGCGATCAGCATGTTGAGGAATCCGGTGGCGTTGGCCGCATGCGTGCGCAGCGGATCCTCGATCGAGCGCGGCACCGAGCCGAGCGCAGCCTGGTGCAGGACGATGTCGACGCCTTCGCAGGCGCTGCGGCATGCATCGGCATCGACGATATCGGCTTCCCGAAAGCTGTGCTTGCGCCACGCCAGCTCGCCGACGGCACGGCGTACCTCGTCGAGGTTGCTGCGATAGCCGGTGGCGAAATTGTCCAGGCTCACGACGTCCTGGCCCAGGCTCAACAGCGTCTCCAGCAGGTGCGAACCGATGAAGCCGGCGCTCCCGGTCACGAGCCACCGCTTCGGGTGCGCGCGCAGCGCTGCGCAGCATGCGACCAAGG
>JBDTNP010000142.1:0-4639 GCA_039933695.1 Betaproteobacteria bacterium
AAGCCTCGGGCGACGCGCTGGGGGCCGATCTGATCCGCGCCGTCCGGGCGCGCCTGCCGGGCGCGCGCTTCGCCGGCATCGGCGGCCCGCGCATGGAAGCAGCCGGTTGCGTTCTCTGGTATCCGCATACCGAGCTCGCATTGCGCGGCTACGCCGAGGTGATCACCCATCTCCCCGCACTGCTGCGCATTCGCGGCGACGTCTTCCGACGCCTGTCTGCCGCCAACGCACCGCTGTTCGTCGGTATCGATGCGCCCGACTTCAATCTGGGGCTCGAGGCAAAGCTCAAGCGGCGGCGGATCCGGACGATACACTATGTCAGCCCGTCGGTCTGGGCGTGGCGCCGCGAGCGCATCGGCACGATCGCGCGCTCGGTCGATCATTTGCTGGCCCTGTTTCCGTTCGAGCCGCCGCTCTACGCCGATGCCGGTATCAGGGTGACCTTCGTCGGCCATCCTCTGGCCGCCGCCGCGGCGACGGCGGCCAGTCGTCGCGAAGCGCGCGAACTGCTGAAATTCGAGATGGGCACGCCGGTCTTTGCGCTGCTGCCCGGCAGCCGGATGTCCGAGCTGGAGATGCACACCGAGCTGCTGCTGAAGACCGCGGCGGCGTTGTTCGAAACGCAGCCGCTGGCAAGGTTCGTCGTGCCGCTGGTGAGCCGCGAGGCGCGGGAATACTTCGAGCGCGTCCAGTACCGCTTGCAGCTCGAGTCCCTGTCGTTGAAGCTGTTGTACGGCCATGCCGGCGATGCCCTGCGCGCGGCCGACGTCGGCATCGTCGCGTCCGGCACGGCGACGCTCGAGGCCGCGATGGCACGCTGCCCACACCTGGTGTTCTACAGAGTCCACCCGGTCACCGCGCAGATCGTCAAGCGCAAGCTGCTGCTGCCCTTTGTCGGCTTGCCCAACATTCTCGCCGGGCGCTTTGTCGCGCCGGAATTTCTGCAATGGGCGGCAACGGTGGACAATCTTGCCCGCGCGGCATTGAATCTCTACGACGACGCGGTGACCAGGCGCCGCACCGAAGCGCTTTTTGCTTCGCTCGCCGACGCGCTGACGGCCGATGGTGCGACAATCGCGGCGGAGGCGCTGATGACGGAATTGCGCACGGCAGGGGTCGCATGCTGATCGCAGGGGTCGACGAAGCCGGCCGGGGGCCGCTGGCGGGGCCGGTCGTCGCGGCCGCCGTCATTCTCGATCCGCAGCGCAAGATCAAGGGACTGCGCGATTCCAAGCTGCTGACGCCGGAGAGCCGCGTCGAGCTGGCGGTGATCATCCGCGCCCGCGCCGTGGCATGGGCCGTCGCCCACAGCGATGTCGGCGAAATCGATGCCCTGAACATCCTGCAGGCGACCTTGCTCGCGATGAAGCGGGCGATCGAGCAGCTGACGACGGCGCCCGAGGTCGTCTGGATCGACGGCAACCAGTGTCCGCAGCTCAATTATCCATCCCGGGCGATCGTCGACGGCGACCGTCTGGTCGCCGAGATCGCCGCGGCGTCGATACTCGCCAAGACGACGCGCGACGCGATGCTGGTCGACCTGGACCGCAGCTACCCGCTGTACGGATTTGCGCGGCACAAGGGCTATTCCACACCCGAGCATCTCGCCGCGCTGGCGCAGCACGGACCTTGCGCGGCGCACCGGCGCTGGTTCGGCCCGGTCCGGCAGACCGGCTTCGATTTCTGATGGCAAGGTCGGCATCGCGCAAGCGCCCGGTAGCGCTTTTGTTCGACGTTTTCGGTACCGTCGTCGATTGGCGCGGTAGCGTCAGCAGGAAACTGGCGCGCCTCGGCCGGGGGCAGGGTATGCGCGCCGATTGGGGCGAGTTCGCCGACGCCTGGCGCGCCGGTTATCGTCCGGCAATGGATCGGGTGCGCCGCGGCGAAGCGCCGTGGCAGCCGCTCGACAGCCTGCACATGCAGATGTTGCGCGGACTGGTCGATCGATTCGGCCTCGACCTCGATGACCGGGAGCTCGAAGCGCTCAACCTGGTGTGGCACCGGCTCGACCCCTGGCGGGACGTCCGGGCGGGCCTGCGCCGCCTCAAACGCGGTTGCATCATAGGCACCTTGTCCAACGGCAACATGGCATTGCTGGTCGAGCTGTCGAAAGCCGCGAACCTGCCGTGGGACTGCATCCTTTCGGCGGAGCTTTTCCGGCACTACAAGCCGGATCCCGAAGTCTATCGCGGTGCGGCCGCATTGCTCGCGCTCGATCCGGCTGACGTCATGCTGGTGGCCGCGCACAAGGACGATCTGGCGGCTGCGCGGCGCTGCGGCTTGCAAACCGCGTACGTGCAACGTCCGCTGGAATTCGGTCCGGGCACGGCGCGCGGCGGTCCCGATCGGCTAAGCACGCTCAATGCCGACGATTTCGCGGACCTGGCCGATCAGCTCGGGCTGTAGGCGGCGCAATATGCTATGTTTGAACCCGCAGCGGCGCTCGATCCTGTGTCACCGCGAGTCCATTCGAAGCAGGAGATCCCGCATTGATTCACTGTGTATTGCATGACCCCAACGATTCGGTCGCCGTGGTCGTCGTCGAAGGCATCAAGGCCGGACAAACGCTGACCGGACTGATCCTCGACGAAGACCGAACGATCGATTTGCACTGCGCGCAGGACATCCCGCTCGGACACAAGGTTGCCCTCAAGGACCTGAACGTGGGCGATACGGTGATCAAGTATGGAGTCGACATCGGCAAGGTCGTCTCGCCGATCAAGGCGGGCCAGCATGCCCACGTCCACAACATCAAGACCAAGCGCTGGTGACGAGCGTCGGCTGCGGGCGCAATGCGCGCGCTGCGGTGCTCATGGACTGAAGCTGTACATTCCGCTCCTCGCGCGGATCGCGCCTTGCCGGGTGCCCGCGCGATCTGCCGTCGCCACCTACTATTGTTAGCAAGGAATCATTGATGCAAAAGAGCTTCTGGGGATATCGCCGCGAGAATGGGCGCGTCGGCGTGCGCAACCACGTGATCGTGTTGCCCGTCGACGATCTGTCCAATGCCGCGGCGGAAGCGGTCGCGCACAATGTCAAGGGCGTGCTGGCGATCCCGCATCCCTATGGCAGGCTGCAGTTCGGTGCCGACCTCGATCTGCACTTTCGCACGCTGATCGGCGCAGGGAGCAATCCGAACGTCGCCGCTGTCGTCGTCATCGGTATCGAAGAGGGCTGGACCCAGAAGCTTGTCGACGGCATCGCGGCGACCGGCAAGCCGGTCATCGGCTTCGGCATCGAGCTGCACGGCGATCACGACACGATCATGCGGGCGTCCAAGGCCGCGCGCGAGTTCATGCAGGCCGCCAGCGAACAGCAACGAGTCGAATGCAGGCTCGACGAGCTCTGGATATCGACCAAATGCGGTGAATCGGATACGACCTCGGGCTGCGGCGCCAATCCCACCGTGGGAGACGCATTCGACAAGCTCTATGCGGCAGGGTCCACGCTGGTGTTCGGCGAGACGACTGAGCTTACCGGAGGCGAGCAGATCGTCGCTGCGCGCTGCCGCGACGACAAGGTCCGTGCCGATTTCATGCGCGTGTTCGACCGCTATCAGGAAGTCATCAACCGGCACAAGACCACCGATCTCTCGGATTCGCAGCCGACCAAGGGCAACATCGCAGGCGGCCTGACAACGATCGAGGAGAAGGCGCTGGGCAACATCCAGAAGATCGGCAAGAAATGCACGATCGACGGCGTGTTGGACAAGGCAGAAACGCCTTCCGGACCCGGCCTCTGGTTCATGGACAGCTCGTCGGCGGCAGCGGAAATGGTCACGCTCTGCGCCGCGGCCGGCTTCGTCGTCCATTTTTTTCCGACCGGCCAGGGCAACGTGATCGGCAATCCCATCCTGCCGGTGATCAAGATCTGCGCCAATCCGCGCACCGTGCGGACGATGAGCGAGCATATCGACGTCGACACCTCGGCGCTGCTGCAGCGCGGCATTACGATGAACCAGGCGGGCGACAGGCTGCTCGAGATGATGTTTCGCACGGCGAACGGCAGGCTGACCGCCGCGGAAGCGCTCGGTCACCGCGAATTCGTGCTTACCAGGCTGTACGAAAGCGCATGAGCGCGACGGCCTTGCACCGCACCCGTTTCTATGCCCTTACGATATCCAGGGGACCAATGATGAGAAAACGTTTACCGATGCGAGGGGGCCTCGCGCTGACCGTGTTCCTGGCCGCGCTGCTGCCGGTCTGCGCACGCGCCGAGATGAGCGAGATCAAGGTCGCGCAGCAATACGGCATCGGCTACCTGCCGCTGATGATCATCGAAGAGCAGAAGCTGATCGAGAAATACGCCAAGGCCAACGGCGTTGATGTCAGTGTCGGATGGGCCAAGTTCGCTGGCGGGAACGTGATGAACGATGCGCTGCTGTCGAACAGTCTGCAGTTCGCATCGGGAGGCGTGGGGCCCTTTGTGACGCTGTGGGCCAAGACGCGAGGCAATCTGGACGTCAAGGCGGTCGCGGCGATCAACTCGATGCCGCTCTACCTGAATACGCGCAATCCCGCGGTGAAGTCGATCAAGGACTTCACCGACAAGGACAAGATCGCGCTGCCCGCGGTCAAGGTGTCGATCCAGGCCGTGACCTTGCAGATGGCGGCCGAAAAGGCGTTCGGCGAGGGACAGC
>JBDTNP010000143.1:0-5130 GCA_039933695.1 Betaproteobacteria bacterium
GCTCGATGTGGATGTCAGACGCGCGCGTATCGAGCGCGTTGGTGATGATCAGCGATACCATGCGGATCACCGGCGCTTCGGACGCGAGATCCTTCAGCTGCTGGACATCGGCGTCGAAGGCGAGATCGTCGCGCTGCTCGACGTCACCCAGGATCTGGCCGAGCGCCGATTTGCCCGCGCCGTACAGCCGCTCCAGCGCCGCCTCGAGCTCCATCGGAATCGCGACCTGCGGCCGCACCTTGCGCCCCGTGACCATCTCGAACGCATTGACCGTGTATTCGTCGGTCGGATCGGCCATCGCCAGCGCAAGCTCGCTTTCGTCTTCGGCCAGCGGCAGCGCGCGCGATTCGCGCAGGAACCGGGCAGACACGCGCTCCTCGAGTATCGGTAGCTCGGGATAGCTTGCCGCCTCGACCAGCGGCAGTCCGAGCTGATCGGCCAACGCTTCCGACACGTCGCGCTGCGCGACCACGCCGAGCGTAACCAGCAGCACGCCGAGCTTCTCGCCGGAGTCCTCCTGAATGCGCAAGGCGCGGTCCAATCCCGCGGTATCGAGCTTGCCGCGCTCGATCAGGATCTCGCCGAGCCGTTTTCTTTCCGGTGCGTT
This sequence comes from Betaproteobacteria bacterium, assembly GCA_039933695.1. Classification (GTDB taxonomy): domain Bacteria; phylum Pseudomonadota; class Gammaproteobacteria; order Burkholderiales; family Casimicrobiaceae; genus PALSA-1003. Next base: position 608 of record JBDTNP010000143.1, read on the forward strand.
CACACCTGTCGCCGCATGAAAATCAACGCGCGATCATAGCATGGCGAGCGAGCGCAGAAGTTCGCGAAGCCGGTCGAATCAAGGGTTTGCAGCCGTTTGTCGGTGTCAACTGTCGCCGTCGGACGACGTGCGCCGAGTAGAATGTCGCCTTCGCCCGACGTTTGCCCGCCGACTTTGATGAAACTGAGCTGTTATGCGCTGAAACCCGATCCGCTGACCATCCGGCCGGCGCCGCTGACCCGGCCGTGGATGGACCGGATCGCCGACAACCACGCCTACCGCTGTCTGCCGCTCAACATCGCCAACAGCCACGGGTGGGAAGTGCTCTCGCCGTGCGCGTTCAGCGCGACATGGTCGGGCGGAATTCACGCGCGCGACCTGAAACTGACCGCCAACGACGGCTATCCGCGGCTCGCCGATTTTGCGGTCACGCATTTCGCCTACGGCATCGTCACCTTTCACCTGTCGTATCTGTTTCGCACCGAACCGGGCTGGGATCTGTTCGCGACCGGACCGCTGAACGGCGGCAAGGACGGCATCGCACCACTGACCGGTGTGATCGAAACTGATTGGCTGCCTTATCCGTTCACGATGAACTGGCAGCTGACGCGTCCGGGCACCGTACGCTTCGAAAAGGACGAGCCGGTATGCATGCTCTTTCCAGTGCCGCACGGTGCTCTGCAGACGTTCGAGCCGGAAATCATGAGTCTCGACGACGATCCGGAGCTCAAAGCGCAGACATTTGCCTGGAAAGAGCGCCGCGACGAGTTCATGAAGAAGTTCAACGCCAACGACGCGCAGACATTAAAGCAGGCGTGGCAGCGATTCTATTTCGTCGGCAAGATGCCCGACGGGTCGCAGCCGGACCAGCATCTGCACAAGCTTCGTCTCGCCGCGCCAGTCGACCGGCGCAAAGCGCCGGCGTAGCGATCGCTAGGCCAGCCAGTCCGAGCAGTCCCACCCGAACATCTGCTCGAGCTTCCTGACTTCGGGCGCGAAGACTTCGCGCAGATAATTGCGCGCTTCGGCGCTCATCGGGGCCTGGTAGGGGCGTGCGTGCACGGTGCGCGGCTCGACCGGCGGAAAGCGCGCGACGCCGAGGAAGTCGGTGATTCGCGCCAGCGCTGCGTCGGGCGTCCGCTGCAGCTCCTCGCTTTTCAGAACCAGCGTCTGCCCCGCCGGAAAGCGACGCCAGATCCTTTGAATCTGCTCGCTGTACAAGCCGCGGTCGATGTATGAGTAGAGTCGATGCTGCAGAGGCAGCGCCTCGCGGCAGCGCTCAGCCTCGGTGCGGATGGCCTGCTCGAACGGCAGCGGGTCCCGCTGCCGCTCGCGTTCCATGTTCCAGTGCGAATAAGCGCGCGTCACCGGATTGCGCAGCAACATGATCAGCTTCATCGCCGGGTTGTAGCGCAAGATGCGCTCCGGCGCGGGCTCCCAGTACATGTAGATCGGCGTCGCGTCGCCGAGCAGCCGCCTGGGCACCGCGGACTTGAAATAGACGTGGTATCGGGAGTAATCGATGTCGGGTGAAGCGAAGTGCTCTTCGGTATCGAAGAAATGCACTTCCTTCACCGTCGGCATGCCGATCTCCGGATGCTCGTACAGATAGGAAGCGAGCGCGGTGGTCCCGCCCTTCTGCGTCCCGGCGATGACGAACGCGACTTTCTCCGGCGGGAGAGCCAGACTGCCGTGACAATCCTTGTAGCGCTTGCCGCTGCCGCAGGGACAGGGCTCGTTGCGACCGACCACCGACGCTTCCTCCCTGATCTCGCCGAATGCCGCCGGCTCCCGTGATCGCTATGCGCCGGCACGCTCCGGCGCGCGAAAAATCGCCACTATACCTTCGCGGCTCCGGCGGGCGCGTTGCTACTGCGCCAGCAGTGCGTTCAGGCTGTCCAGCGTATCGGCTTCGTCGACAGGCTTGTCGATGCGCCAGCGCAGGATTCGCGGGAAGCGTACCGCGATGCCCGCCTTGTGACGCGGCGATCGCGCGATCCCTTCGAAACCGAGCTCGAACACCAGCGTCGGGGTCACGCTGCGCACCGGTCCGAATTTTTCGATCGTCGTCTTGCGGATGATCGCGTCGACCTGCTTGATCTCTTCGTCGCTGAGGCCCGAGTACGCCTTGGCAAAAGGGATCAGCTGCCGGCCGCCGTCCGCTTCCTCCGACCAGACCGCAAAAGTGTAATCGGTATAGAGGCTGGCGCGACGGCCGTGGCCGCGCTGCGCGTAGATCAGAACGGCGTCGATCGTCATCGGGTCGATCTTCCATTTCCACCAGGTTCCGGACTCCTTCGTCCGGCCGACACCGTAGTGCGCGTCGCGCCTCTTGAGCATGAAGCCTTCGACGCCGCGCGAGCGCGACTCGGCGCGCAGCCGCGTGTAGGCCTCCCACGACGGCAACGACAGCAGCGGCGAGAGCTGCAGATGTTCGTCGCCGACGGCAGGCACCAGCGCCTCGAGGCGCGCGCGCCGGGCATGCTGCGGCAGCATGCGCAAATCGGCGCCGTCTTGTTCCAGCAGGTCGTAGGCGAGCAGCGCGGCCGGAGCCTCGGCCAGAATTTTCGCCGACAGCGATTTCCTTCCGATGCGCGTCTGCAGCGCGGCGAACGGTCGAACGCGGCCGTCCTTCCAGACGACGATCTCGCCGTCGATGACCGTGCCGTCGGGAATCCGCGTTTCGAGCGCTCGCAATTCGGGAAAGCGTTCGGTTACCAGATCCTCGCCGCGCGACCAGAGCCAGATCGCGCCGGCGCGCTTGACCAGTTGTCCGCGGATGCCGTCCCACTTCCATTCGACCATCCACGGGTCGACCGGTCCCAGCGTATCCGGCGCATCGTTCAGCTGGTGCGCCAGAAAAAAAGGATACGGCTGGCCGGCATCGGCGACGCCATCCCGCCCGGGAGCGATCAGTGCGCAAAAACGTGCCGCGCTGGGTATGGCCGCGATGCCGGTGTAGCCGACGATGCGCTGCGCGACGGTCTTCGGCTCGACGCCGGCGACCTCAGCCAGGGCGCGGATCACCAAAAGACGCGACACGCCGACTCTGAATCCGCCGCCGATCAGCTTGGTCAGCAGGAATCGCCCCGACCAGTCGAGCTCGTCCCAGTAGATGGCGAGGCGTTCGCCGATTTCGTGCGGCGGCATGCCGCGCAGAGGCAATAGTCGCTGCTCGACCCATTCGGCCAACCCGGCGGTGCTTTTGGTTCGCGGCGGCGGCAGCACATGCGCGATCGTCTCGGCCAGGTCGCCGACCGCCTGGTAGCAGGCGTCGAACAGCCAGTCGTCGATGCCGGCACGCTCGATGGCCATCTGGCGGAGCACGCGGGCGGGCACCGCCTGCCGCGGCCGACCGCCGGCCAAGAAATAGGCGGCCCAGGCCGCATCGGCAGGCGCGGCGGCGGCGAAATAGCGCTTGAGGGCGTCGAGTTTGGCGTTGGTCGAGGTGGTCGCGTCGAGCTCGGCGTAGAGACGGGCGAAGGCTTCCATCAGGCAGCCCGGTCGATGTTGACCTGCGAGTGCCTGTGGATCGAGGCGCCGCTCATTCGGCGGATTCGACCGCCTCGCCTAAAGCGGCTGCTTCGGGCGGTTGCGCTTCCTTGTCGCCCCCGTCGTCTTCGAACTCGGTGGCAAAGGCGCGCGCATCGAAGCCCTGCTGCTGCAGCCAGCGCACCATCACCGCGATCTGGCCGTGCGTGATGATGACGCGCGATGCGCCGGTCGCCGCTATTGCGGCGTTAAGGCCGGGCCAGTCGGCGTGGTCGGACAGCACGAAGCCGCGGTCGAGCGAGCGGCGACGCCGCGCGCCGCGCAGCTGCATCCAGCCGGACGCGAAGCCGTCGCTGAAGTCGCCGAAGCGCCGCAGCCACGGCGTGCCGCCGGCCGACGGCGGCGCCAGCACCAGCGCACTGGACAGCTCGGCCCTGGTGACGTCGGCGACGTTATGCGTCGGCGGCAGGTCGACGCCGGTCTCGCGGTAGGCGCGGTTCATTGGCTCGATGGCGCCGTGGCAGATCAGCTTGCCGATATCGAGCGCATCGGTCGTGCGGAGCCCGGCGAGGATCCGTTGCGCCTTGCCAAACGCATAGCAGAACAGGATGCTGGGTCGCTGCGCCTGGGCGTTGCGCCGCCACCAGCCGGCAATGTCAAGCAGGATCTCCGCCTGCGGCCGCCAGCGATAGATCGGCAGGCCGAACGTCGATTCGCTGACGAACGTATGGCAGCGCACAGGCTCGAATGGCGCGCAGGTCGCTTCCGCTTCGAGCTTGTAGTCGCCCGACACGACCCAGACTTCGCCGCGATGCTCGATCCGTACCTGCGCCGATCCCAGCACGTGCCCGGCGGGATGAAGCGAGATCGCGACCTCGTTTCGCACGACGGTCTCGCCGTATGGCAATGTCTGCAGCGCGATATCTCCCAGACGCGTCTTGAGCACCTGCTCCGAAGCTTGCGCGGCGAGATAGTGGCCGTGACCGGGGTGCGCATGATCGCCGTGCGCGTGGGTGATGACCGCGCGTGCT
>JBDTNP010000144.1:0-6370 GCA_039933695.1 Betaproteobacteria bacterium
ATCTGCTCGACGGACTCGCCCTCGCGCGACGGCGTCAGGGCGGTCACTGGCACCAGCGACGTGCCGCGACGGACGACGCGTCGCCGGTGCGCCAGGTAGAGCGACGGCACCTCGAGGCACTCGCGCGCGATGTATTGCCAGACGTCGAGCTCGGTCCAGTTGCTGATCGGGAAAACCCGCACGTGCTCGCCGGGTTCGACGCGCGCGTTGTACAGGTTCCAGAGCTCCGGACGCTGATTCTTCGGATCCCATTGTCCGAACGCATCGCGAAACGAGAACACCCGTTCCTTGGCGCGAGCCTTTTCCTCGTCGCGGCGCGCGCCGCCGATGCAGGCGTCGAAGCCGAACTCGGCGATCGCGTCGAGCAGGGTCACTGATTGATGGCGGTTGCGGCTCTCGGCCGGATTGGCGAGAACGACGCGGCCTTTGGCGATCGAGTCCTCGACCGAGCGCACGATCAAACGCTCGCCCAGCTCGGCGGCACGGCGGTCGCGAAAGGCGATGACTTCGGGAAAGTTGTGACCGGTGTCGATGTGCAGCAGCGGAAACGGAAAAGCGCCGGGGCGGAACGCCTTTTCAGCGAGCCTCAGGAGGACCAGCGAATCCTTGCCGCCGGAAAAGAGCAGGGCAGGGTGCTGGCATTGCCCGGAGACCTCGCGCAGCACATGGATCGCTTCGGATTCGAGCCAGCCCAGATGATCGGCATCGGCGGCGCGCCAGGGTGCGGAGGAAGCCGAGTCGAGATCCGGTTCAAGGAATGCGGCGTCGGTCATGCCGGGACTCCGGCGGCGATCACGCGTACCGGGACGTCGAGCGGTCGGCGGTGCAGGCCACACTCGCGGTGCTCGGGTTGCTCCCACCACCAGCGTCCGGCGCGCAGGTCCTCGCCCGGCTCGATCGGACGCGTGCACGGCGCGCAGCCGATGCTCGGATAGCCCTGATCGTGCAGTGGATGGTAGGGGACCGCATTGGACCGCAGGTAATGCCAAACGTCGGTCTCGCTCCAGTCGGCTAGTGGGTTGAACTTGGGTATGCCGCGCTCGGCATCCAATTCCTCGACGGCAAGATCGGCGCGCGTGATCGATTGCGCGCGGCGCTGGCCGGTGATCCAGCCGCGCATCCCGGCGAGTCCGCGGGCGAGCGGAATCGACTTCCGGATGGCGCAGCACGCCCGACGCAGCTCGATGCTGCGGTAGAAGGCGTTGCTGCCGTTGGTGGCGACGAATGCTTCCAGCGCCACCGTATCCGGATGCAGGACGTGGATCGGCAGCCCGTAGCGTTCCCGCACGCGATCGATCTGTAGGTGGGTTTCGTCCGGCAGGCGTCCGGTATCAAGCGTCAGGATCTCGATCGGCAGCGCATGCCGCGCGACAAGGTCGATCAGCACCATGTCCTCGGCACCGAAGCTGCTGGCCAGCGCCACAGGCGCATGGTCGCGCGCGACGCGGGACAGCAGCGCGACGACGTCCGCAACGCGCGCTTCGATGGTCATCGTCTCGAACTTTCGCTCGACGCCGGCGACTCGGCTGCCGCGGTCTGAAGGCGGCGCCGGAACAACGGCACCGGCTGAGCGACCGTCGCCTGGTAGTTGTCGCTGAAATCGCCGAGGGCGGCCAGCGCTCCGACGACGTTGCGGCCGGGCCGCAGCGCGAAGGTGTCGAAACCGCACTGCCGGAGGTAATAGAGCTGGTCGCGCAGGATGTCGCCGATCGCGCGCAATTCGCCGCCGTAGCGATATTTTTCACGCAGCAAGCGTGCCGTTGAGTAGCCACGGCCGTCAGCGAACTTCGGAAAGTCGACGGCGATCAAGGGCAGTTTCGCGACGTCGCCGGCGAGCGCTTCCGGATCATCGGCGGGCTTCAGCCATACGCCGATATCGTCTCTGGCCGCCAGCACATCGTGCTGCGCCGACCACAGCGCGAGAGGAACGATAGCGGGCGTCGAAACCGGGACATCGGCGATCGCCGCCGTTTCGGGGAGCATGACCCAGCGATCGTCGACCACGGTCCGGTCCTTAGTGAGCATCGGCATAGACGCGCTCCTTGAACGGCTCGATGCCGATCCGCCGCACGGTGTCGATGAATGGCTCGTCCGCGTGGCGCCGCTCGATGTAGGTATCGATCAGCTTGGCGACGACATCGGGCATCTCGCGCGCGGCGAATGACGGGCCGATCACCTTGCCCAGAGACGCACGCTCGCCCTGGTCGCCCCCGATCGATACCTGATACCACTCCGCACCGCCCTTATCGACACCGAGCACCCCGATGTTGCCGACGTGGTGGTGCCCGCAGGCGTTCATGCAGCCCGAAATGTTGAGGTTGATCTCGCCGATGTCGTGCAGGTAATCGAGATCGTCGAAACGCCGCTGGATCGCCTCCGCGATCGGTATCGACTTGGCATTGGCGAGCGAGCAGAAATCGCCTCCGGGGCAGCAGATGATGTCGGTGAGCAAGCCGATGTTCGGCGTCGCGAATCCGAGCGCCTTGAGCTCGCCCCAGAGGGCGAGCAGCGCGGCCTGCTTGACGTGCGCGAAGATCAGGTTCTGCTCATGCGAAACACGGATTTCTCCGAAGCTGTACGCGTCGGCCAGGTCGGCGACCATGTCCATCTGATCCGAGCTCGCGTCGCCCGGCGGCACGCCGGTTTTCTTCAGCGACAGCGTGACGGCGGCGTACCCTGGAACCTTGTGCGGAAAGACGTTGCGCTTGACCCAGTTGGCGAACGCCCGGTTGTCGGCGACCCCCGCGCGAAAACCTGCGTCGTCGCCGGGCAGACGTTCGTAAGGCGGCGGCGCGAAGAACGCCGCGATGCGCTGGATTTCCTCGTCGGGCACCGTCGCCGGCCCGCCCTGCAGACGTTGCCATTCCGATTCGACGTGCCGCGTGAAGACCTCGAGCGTCATCTCCTTGACCAGGATCTTGATGCGGGCCTTGTACATGTTGTCGCGCCGGCCGTAGCGGTTGTACACGCGCAGGATCGCATCCAGATAATTGAGGATTTCCTCCCGTGGCAGGAACTCGCGGATGACGTGGCCGATCACCGGAGTGCGGCCGAGTCCGCCGCCGACGAGCACGCGGAATCCGATTTTTCCCGCTTCGTTGCGTACCGCGTGGACACCGATATCGTGCACCAGCGTCGCCGCGCGATCGGTCGCCGAGCCCGACACCGCGATCTTGAATTTGCGCGGCAGATAGGCGAACTCGGGGTGGAACGTCGACCATTGCCGGAACAGCTCGCTGTAGGGCATCGGGTCGATGATTTCATCGGCCGCGATACCGGCAAAGTGGTCGGCGGTGATATTGCGCACGCAGTTGCCGCTGGTCTGGATAGCGTGCATTTCCACCGTGGCCAGCTCGCCCAGGATGTCCGGAACGTCCTCGAGCCGCGGCCAGTTGAACTGGATATTCTGGCGCGTGGTGAAATGCCCGTAGCCTCTGTCATACTTTCGGCCGATGTGCGCGAGCTTGCGCGTCTGGTTCGATGACAGCAGGCCATACGGAATCGCAATGCGCAGCATCGGCGCGTATTTCTGGATGTACAGGCCATTTTGAAGGCGCAACGGCCGGAACTCGTCCTCGGTCAGCTCGCCGGCGAGAAAACGCCGCGTCTGGTCGCGAAACTGGGCGACACGCTCGTCGATGAAGCGTTGGTCGTGGTGGTCGTATCGGTACATTGGCAGGGCGCAAGGGGTCCAGCCGCCAGCGTAGTTCGGCGCCGTTATGCGTACAAGGAATGAGTGGCGATTAGTTGATAGCCGATTCGCATAACGTGGGGATCTGAGATGAAGCAGGGACTGGTGCTTTTTGCCCACGGAGCCCGCGACCCGCGCTGGGCAGAGCCGTTCGAGAGGCTACAGCAGCGGGTTCGGATGCTCGCGCCGGAAGCGGAAGTCCGGCTGTCCTATCTCGAGCTGATGCATCCCGACCTCGAGGGCGCGATCGCCGAGCTCGTCGCCCTGGGCGTCGACTCGATCCGGGTCGTCCCGGTCTTTCTCGGCCAAGGCGGGCACGTGCGGCGCGATCTGCCGGGCTTGATCGCCGCGGCTCAAGGACGCTTCGCCGGGACCGGGATCAGCGTCGCGGCGCCGGCCGGCGAGGACGACGCAGTGCTTGACGCGCTGGCACGGTATTGCGTTGGCGGCCGCGACGACCGATCGAGGCAACGCCCATGAGCGAGCCGCTTTCCGCGGACCTTCTGAGGCGTATCGACGCCTACTGGCGAGCCGCCAATTACTTGTCGGTCGGCCAGATCTACTTGCTCGACAATGCCTTGCTCAGGGAACCTCTAGTACTTTCGCATGTAAAGCCACGGTTATTGGGGCACTGGGGCACAACGCCCGGACTGAACTTCATCTACGTCCATCTGAATCGGATCATCAAGCAGCACGACCTGAACATGATCTATGTCACCGGGCCGGGGCACGGCGGCCCGGGCCTGGTGGCTAACACCTACCTCGAGGGGACTTACAGCGAGTTCTATACCGGCGTGACCCGCGACGAGCAGGGCATGAAACGGTTGTTCAAGCAGTTTTCCTTCCCCGGCGGCATTCCCAGCCACGTCGCCGCCGAGACGCCCGGATCGATCAACGAGGGCGGCGAGCTCGGCTACTCGTTAATGCATGCCTACGGCGCGGCGTTCGACAATCCCGAGTTGATCGTCGCCTGCGTTGTCGGCGACGGCGAAGCGGAGACCGGACCGCTCGCCACCAGCTGGCACTCGAACAAATTCCTGAATCCGGTGCGCGACGGCGCGGTGCTGCCGATACTGCATCTGAACGGCTACAAGATCGCCAGCCCCGCGGTGCTGGCCCGGATCCCCAGGCAGGAGCTTGAAGCGCTCTTTCGCGGCTACGGCTATGCGCCGTATTTCGTCGAGGGGAGCGATCCCCAGCAGGTGCACCAGACGATGGCCGGCACGCTCGACCGGGTTGTGGCGGACATTCGCCGGATCCAGGCGCGCGCCCGAAACGAGGGATCGATCGAGCGGCCGGCTTGGCCGATGATCGTGCTGCGCACGCCGAAGGGCTGGACGGGCCCGAAAACCGTCGACGGATTGATGACCGAAGGCTAGTGGCGTTCGCATCAGGTCCCACTGGCGAATCTGGCCGAGAATCCCGAGCACCTCGCGGCGCTCGAGCAGTGGATGCGCAGTTACCACGCCGAAGAGCTATTCGACGGGGAGGGCACGCTGATCGCCGAGCTGGCCGACCTGGCCCAGGCCGGCGAGCGCCGCATGGGCGCCAATCCGCACGCCAATGGCGGTCTGCTGCTGCACGATCTGAAACTGCCGGACTTCCGGGATTACGCGGTCGCCGTCGGCGGTCCAGGCGGGGCGACGGCCGAGTCGACGCGCGTGACCGGCATGCTGCTGCGCGACGTGCTGAAGCTCAATGCGAAATCGCGCAATTTCCGCATGTTCGGTCCCGACGAAACGACGTCGAATCGCCTGATCGCACCGCTCGAAGTCACCGACCGCATGTTTATCGGCGAGATTCTGCCCAGCGACAGCAAGCTGGGGCCGGACGGGCGGGTCATGGAGGTCTTGAGCGAGCACCTGTGCCAGGGCTGGCTCGAAGGCTACCTGCTGACCGGCCGCCACGGCTTTTTCTCCTGCTATGAGGCTTTCGTCCACGTCGTCGACTCGATGTTCAATCAGCACGCCAAATGGCTGAAGGTTTCGCGCGAGATTCCCTGGCGCCGGCCGATCGCTTCGCTCACGTACCTCCTGACCTCGCACGTGTGGCGACAGGATCACAACGGCTTCAGCCATCAGGATCCGGGGTTCATCGACCACGTCGCCAACAAGAAGGCCGAGGTCATTCGCATCTACCTGCCGCCGGACGCCAACACGCTGCTCGCTACCGTCGACCATTGCCTGCGCAGCCGCCACTACGTCAATGTGATCGTCGCCGGCAAGCAGCCCCAGCCGCAATGGCTGGACATCGATGCGGCGATCAAGCACTGCACCGCTGGACTCGGCATCTGGGCGTGGGCAAGCAACGACGAAGGAAGCGAGCCCGACGTCGTCATGGCCTGCGCGGGCGACGTTCCGACGCTCGAAACGCTGGCGGCCGTCGACATCCTCCGCGAGCACCTGCCGGACCTCAAGATCCGCGTCATCAATGTCGTCAACCTGATGTCGCTGCAGCCGCGCAGCGAGCATCCGCACGGCCTGGAAGACAGCGAGTTCGACGCACTGTTCACGACCGACAAGCCGATCATCTTCGCCTACCACGGCTATCCGTGGCTGATCCATCGACTGACGTATCGCCGGACAAACCACGACAGCCTGCACGTCCGCGGGTACAAGGAAGAGGGAACGACGACGACGCCGTTCGACATGACGGTGCTCAACGATCTCGATCGCTTTC
>JBDTNP010000145.1:0-3754 GCA_039933695.1 Betaproteobacteria bacterium
GGTCGGGCCGGATCGGCAGCCCCTCGTACATGATCGTGGTCGAGCCGTTGAGCAGCGGCGCGTAGACGATATACGAGTGGCCGACGACCCAGCCGATGTCGCTGGTGGTGAACATCGTTTCGCCCGGCGCCAAGCAGAATATGTCGCGCATCGATGCGGTCAGCGCCACCGCATAGCCACCGGTGTCGCGCTGCACGCCTTTCGGATTCCCGGTAGTGCCCGACGTGTAGAGAATGTAAGAAGGCTCGGAGGACTCGAGCCAGGCGCAGGGCACGGTCGCACCGGCGTGCCGCGCGGCAAGCGTTGCATAGTCGAGATCGCGACCGGGCGTGATTTGCATCGCCGTGTCGATGCCGCGATCGACGACGATCACGCTGGAAGGCGGATACGAGGCCAGACGTAGCGCTTCGTCGACCAGCGGCTTGTACCGCACGGGCTCCCCGGCACGCATTCCGGCATCGGCGGTGATCAGGACCTTAGGCTGCGCATCGTCGATCCGGATGGCGAGGCTCGCGGCGGCAAACCCGCCGAACACGACCGAATGTATGGCACCGATACGCACCGTGGCCAGCATCGCGACCACCGCCTCGGGGATCATCGGCATGTAGATCAGCACGCGATCGCCGCGGCCGACGCCCTGGGCCTTAAGTATCGCCGCGAAGCGATTGATCTCATCGGCCAGCTCGCGGTACGTGTAGCTGCGCCGCGCACCGGTCTCGGTCGAGATGTAGACCAGCGCCGGCTGCGCGCTGCGCTTCGCCAGATGCCGGTCGATCGCGTTGTGGCACAGATTGGTGCGGCCGCCAACGAACCAGCGGGCGAATGGCGGCCGGCTGTAATCGAGCACCTCGGCAAACGGCGTCTGCCATTCGATCAGCGCGGCGCGCTCACGCCAGAACGCGTCGCGATCGGCGAGCGAGCGCCGGTGCGCCTCGGCATAACCGTGCATCGCCTGCTTCAGGTTCAGAGTCCGACGGTGTCGGCGCCGACGCGCACCACCGTGCGGCAGCGAACCGTGCCTTTGAGAAAAGCGTCGAAGTGCGTCGGCAGGTCGGCGAAATCGATTGTGACGACCCTGGCCTGCACGCGCGACGGCCGCCATTCGTTGGCCAGCCGGTCCCACAGCTTTTGCCGCAGCGGCATCGGGCACTCGGAGCTGTTGATTCCAAGCAGGTTCACGCCGCGCAAGATGAACGGCATCACCGTCGTATTGAGCTTGAAGTCCGCGGCAAGTCCGATGCTCGCCACCGAGCCGGCCTGCTTCATCGTCGACAGCATCCAGGCCAGCACTTCTCCGCCCAGATTGTCGATGCCGCCGGCCCAGGTGGACTTGTAGAGTGGTCGGACTTTGGCGAAATCGATGCTCGAGCGCAGCACCACTTCGGATGCTCCGATCGATCGCAGGTAGTCGGTCTCCTTTTCCTTGCCGGTCAGCGCGACAACGTGGTAGCCGAGCCGCGACAGCACATCGATTGCGACGCTGCCGACGCCGCCGGTCGCGCCGTCGACGATCACCGGCCCGCTGCGCGGCGTCAGGCCGTTGTGCTGCATGGCCTCGATCGCCTGCGCCGCGGTGAATCCCGCGGTGCCCAGCGTCATCGCCTCGAACGCCGTCATGTTCGGCGAACGGCGTACGACCCAGTCGGCAGGCACGCGCACGTATTCGGAGTAGCCGCCGTCATGTGCGACGCCGACGTCGTAGGCATGCACGATCACCTTGTCGCCATGCTTGAAGCGCGGATCGGCCGAGGTTTCGACCGTGCCCGCCATGTCGATGCCGGCGACCGTCGGATACTTGCGCATGATCTTGCCGGAACCGTTGTACGACAATGCGTCCTTGTAGTTGATTGTCGAATATTTGGTCTTGACCACGACATCGCCCGGATCGAGCTCGTCGAGCCCCATCTCGACAAATCGGCTGGACACGACGCCGTTCTCCTGGAATGTCCGGTACGCCTTGAATTTCTGCACGGGTGTCTCCTCCTGATAGCGTCTGTACCGATGCTCACCGCCGCATCGGATGGAAGTCTTAGGGCCTAGTCGGGCCGCGGGCTCGCCGCGGGAGCAGCGTCCCCGGCAAGGTGCGGAAGTGCCATGAATTCGCGGGTGCGCATTTCGACCAGCCGACTTACGGTGCGCGCGAATTCATGACTGTTCGCGCCTTCACGATAGAGATCGGCCGCGGCGACCTCGGCGGACAACAGCAACTTTACCCGATGATCGTAGAGCACGTCGACGAGCCAGGTGAAGCGGCGGGCGGCGTTGCTCATGTCGGGGGAGAGCCGCGGCACGTCCGACACGATGATTACCGCGAAGCGCCGCGCGAGCTCCAGGTAGTCGATTTGCGAACGCGGCCCTTCGCACAGCGTGGCGAAATCGAACCACACGAGGCCGCCGGCGCGCCTTTTGGCCTTTAGCACGCGCGAATCGACCACGAGCCGGGGATCCTCGTCGGGGCCAGGACGCATCCGCTCGAACAGCGCGGCGAGCCTCGCGTCGGCCACGCCCGACGGCGTCACATAGTCGGCCGCCGCCTGCTCGAGCTCCCGCAGCCGGTAATCGGTGCCGCCGTCGACCTCGACGACATCCAGCCATTGCTTGAGCAGCGCGATCGTCGGCAGCAGGTTCTGCCGCTGCAAGCCGTTCGGGTAGAGGTCATCGGGCCGGTAATTCGACGTCAGCACGAACACCGTGCCGTGCCGGAACAGCGCGGTCAGCAGGCGCCCGAGGATCATCGCATCAGCGACGTCGGAAACGTGAAACTCGTCGAAGCAGATCAGGCGATGGCGGCGGGCGATCCGCGCCGCCACCGTCGCCAGCGGGTCTTCCTCGCGCACCAGCGTCCGCAACTCGTCGTGGATGCCTTTCATGAAGGCATGGAAATGAACGCGGGTCTTGCGCCGCAGCGGAACCGCCGCATAGAAGGCATCCATCAGGAAGCTTTTGCCGCGGCCGACGCCTCCCCACAGGTAGACGCCGCGGGGAGGCACCGGCGGATGGAACCACCGCCGCAGCAGCGACAGTCTCGCCCTGCGAAATTCGACCAGCTCGTCGTGCAGCCGCTGCAGCCGGTCGAGGGCGCCGAGCTGCGCATGATCGAGGACGATCCGGCGCCGGTCGAGCTCGGGCTTGAGGTGCGCGAGCAGCGAACTGTCGCGCGCCGCTGCAACGTAGGTTTCGGCTACGGCTTCGTTCATGAGTGGGCGATCATGATCATGAACGAAGCACCTCCGGCTCTCAGTAATTGAGCGCGCGCTTGTCGACCGCCAGCGCCGCCTCCCGGGTCACCTCGGACAGCGACGGATGCGCGTGGCAGATGCGCGCGATGTCCTCGCTCGCGGCGCCGAATTCCATCGCGACGACACCCTCGGCGATCAGCTCGGAAACAAGCGGACCGATCGCGTGCATTCCGAGCACGCGGTCGGTCTTCGCGTCGGCCAGCAGCTTGACGAAGCCGCGGGTGTCGCCCAGCGCTCGCGCGCGCCCGTTGGCCATGAACGGAAATATGCCGGCGCGGTAGGCGATCCCTGCGGCCTTCAGCTGCTGCTCGTTCTGGCCCACCCACGCGATCTCGGGCGACGTATAGATAACCCAGGGCACGGTATTGAAATCGACATGGCCATGCTGGCCGGCGATGCGCTCGGCGACGGCGACGGCCTCCTCCTCGGCCTTGTGCGCCAGCATCGGCCCGCGCACGACGTCGCCTATCGCCCAGACGTTGCGGAGGTTCGTCCGGCACTGGTCGTCGACGGCG
>JBDTNP010000146.1:0-6024 GCA_039933695.1 Betaproteobacteria bacterium
TGTGCTTTTCCGACCAGGTGATGCACGCGGCCGTGTCGGGCCAGTACATGTTCGAGCAGACGATCGATCTTCCGCTCGCCGCGCTGTACGAGCGCGAGCGATCGCCGCTTGGGATCCTGGAACGGCTTTGCGGGCGCGAGCTCGCGCCCGCTCGCTGAAGCGCCGCATCGCGCCGATCGCCGCATCGTCAGGCGGCGAAACCTGCAAAGGCGAAACCGGTCCGCCGCCATTCGGCCCTACAATAGCGGCCGTGGCCGCCAGACCAAGCGCCGCCATCGTGGCGGCGAAGCCGGTCCGCCGCCGGAACCTTTCGGATGAACCCACCGCAAAACGATACGCTGCTGCGCGCGCTCAGGCGCGAGCCGACCGATTACACGCCGATCTGGCTGATGCGCCAGGCGGGCCGCTATCTTCCCGAGTACAACGCGACGCGGGCACGCGCCGGCAGCTTCATGGCGCTATGCACCGATCCCGATCTCGCCGCAGAAGTCGCGCTGCAGCCGCTCGAGCGATTTCCGCTCGACGCAGCGATTCTGTTTTCGGACATTCTGACGGTTCCGGACGCGATGGATCTGGGGCTGCACTTCGTCGACGGCGAAGGTCCGCGTTTCGCACGGCCGCTGGTCGATGAGGAAGCGGTGGCGAAGCTCGCCGTCCCCGATCCCGGGCGCCTGCGTTACGTGTACGACGCGGTGGCCACGATCAAGCGCGCGCTGGCCGGCAAGCTGCCGCTGCTCGGCTTCGCCGGCAGCCCGTTTACGCTCGCCTGCTACATGATCGAAGGCGGCGGCAGCGCGGATTTTGCGCGGGTGCGCCGGATGCTTTATGCACGCCCCGATCTGCTGCATCGCGTCCTGTCGGTCAATGCCGAAGCGGTCGCCGCCTATCTGGCGCAACAGGTCGCGCATGGCGCCGACGCGCTAATGGTGTTCGACACCTGGGGCGGGCTGCTCACCACCGATGCCTATGCGCATTTTTCGCTGGCCTACATCAAGACGGTGCTCGAACGCCTGCGCCAGACGACCGGCGTCGTCACGCCCACAATCGTATTTACCAAGGGCGGCGGCCAGTGGCTCGAGCGCATCGCCGACACCGGTTGCTCGGCAATCGGCATCGATTGGACGACCGATGTGGGGGCGGCGCGCGCACGGGTCGGCGCGCGCGTAGCGCTGCAAGGCAACCTCGATCCGCTGGCGCTGCTCGCCGCGCCCGACGTCGTCGCGCGCGAGGCCGCGGCCGTGCTGGATGCGGCCGGCGACTTGCCCGGCTTCATTTTCAATCTGGGCCACGGCATCGTGCCGGCCACGCCGCCGGACAACGTCGCCGCCTTGGTCGAGTTTGTGCACGAGGCTTCGCGTTCGCGCCTTTCGCGCGCGGCGAACGCGGCAAAAGGCGCCGCGAGCCGCGCCGGCGCTGGATCTCCGAGGCATTGACGAACGTCCGGATCCGCGTTCGACCGGCCGCACTTATGCACAATATCGCCGGAGCGCCGAGGCGCCAGCGCGCCCAAGGGGGAGCGAGGCAATGTTGCGATGTAATGCATTGAATATAATAAATGTTTCGCGAAGCGTGCCGTTGCCATTCCCGGTGCACGCGGTGCCTGGTCAGGCAGCTTATCGAACCCTTGCCAAGTTACTCACAGAATTGTCCACATGCGCGTGAAGCCGGCGAACAGTGAAAAAATAATGACTTGGCGCGCATTCTTGCAAGCGTTACTGATGATTCAGAAGCCTACAACTTGTGACGATGCGCGGGATCGGCGCGTCGAAGCAACGCGCGCGGAGTAAGCCCTGGCGATTGTTCGCGTAGCGTTGCCGGTCGCAGCGCATCGCTTGTTCGACTATTGGCTTCCCGCGGGGCTTGCCGTCGGTCGTGGCAGCGTGCTCGTCGTCAAGCTCGGCGCGCGCTCCATGGCCGGCGTGGTGGTCGAGCTCGCCTACAGCAGCGAGGTCGCTCCCGATCGCGTGATTCCGATCGATCGAATCGTCCCCGGCATTCCGCCGCTGCCGGACGACCTGATCGACCTCGCGTCGTTCATAGCCGGGTACTACCAGCAGCCGATCGGGCTTTGCCTGGCGCAGATGCTGCCACCGCTGATTGCGGCACCCGCGACACGTTCGCCGCTGGCCGCGCGGTACCGGATGACTGAAGCAAGCCGCGCCGCATCGGCCGGCGCGCGAGGTCGGGGCCTGGCGATGCGCTCGTTGCTGGAATCTGCGCACGGCGCGGCGACCGTCGAGATCCGTGCGTTGGGCGCGCACGCCTGGCGGCTGTTCGGCGCCTGGCGCCGAGACGGCTGGATCGAGCCGATAGCGGCGGAGACAATCGCTTCGCCCGACGCGCACGAGCTCAATCCCGATCAGCGTGCCGCACTCGTTGCTGCGATACCCGAGCAAGGTGGCTTTCAGGCGTCGCTGCTGCAGGGCGTGACCGGCAGCGGCAAGACCGCCGTCTATCTCGCGGCCGCGGGCAAGTTCATCGCCGCAGGACGCCAGGCGCTGCTGCTCGTTCCGGAGATCGGCTTGACACCTCAACTCGAGCAGCGGATCGCCAACGCGCTCCCCGGCGTGCGCATCGCGATGCTGCATAGCCGGCTCGGCTCGTCGGAACGGCGCCGCCAATGGCTGGCGGCGGCGAGCGGCGAAGCGCAGCTGATCGTCGGAACGCGGCTCGCCGTATTCGCGCCGGCCCCCGATCTGGGCCTTATCGTCGTCGACGAGGAGCACGACGCATCGTTCAAGCAGCATGAAGGCGTGCGTTATCACGCCCGCGACGTCGCGATCTATCGCGCCAGCCGGCGCGATGTGCCGGTGATCCTCGGCAGCGCAACGCCGTCGCTGGAAACGTATGCGCAGGCGATGCGGGGACGCTATCGCTGGCTCAAGCTGCCGCTGCGTGCCACCGCGCAGACGGCGCTGCCGCCGGTGCGATTGGTCCCGACACACGCCGAGGGCACGATCGAGGGCATCGGGCCGGCGCTGCGCCAGGCGATCGGCGATCGGCTCGCGCGTGGCGAGCAATCGCTGCTCTTCATCAACCGCCGAGGCTATGCGCCGGCGCTGCTCTGTCCCGGGTGCGGATGGAAAGCGCCATGCCCGCGTTGCGCGGCAAGGCTGGTCGTGCACCGCCAAACCGCGGGCTTGCGCTGTCACCATTGCGGCCACACGGAAGCGCTGCCGCATTCCTGCCCGAACTGCGGCAATCAGGACTTGCTGCCGCAAGGATCGGGCACGCAGCGTCTCGAGCGCGCGCTCGCCGAGTTGTATCCGGCGGCGAGGATCCTGCGCATCGACCGCGACAGCACCCAGGGCAAGCGGACATTCGCGACGATGCGCGAGGCCGTCGATGCCGGCGAGGTCGACATCCTGGTCGGTACGCAGATGCTGGCCAAGGGACACGACTTTGCGCGCCTGACCCTGGTCGGCGTCCTCGGCGCCGACAACGCGCTGTACAGCGGCGAATTTCGCGCGACCGAGCGGCTGTTCGCGCTGCTTGAGCAGGTCGCCGGCCGCGCCGGCCGCCGTGACCTGCCCGGCGAAGTGCTGGTGCAGACCGATTTTCCGCAGCACCCGCTGTACGTGGCGCTCGCGGCCCACGATTTCGACCGCTTCGCGGCGACCTTGCTCGCCGAGCGCGAGTCTCTTGCTCTGCCGCCGTTCGCGCATCTGGCGCTGCTGCTGGCCGAGGCCCGATCGCCCGAACCGCTGCAGGCATTCCTCGCCGCGGCGTCGGAGCAGGGGCGTGAGCTTGCCGCCACGACCGCAAGTGCATGCGAAGTGTATTCTCCGGTCCCCGCGGCGCTGCCGCGCCGGGCAGGATTGGAGCGCGCGCAGGTGCTGGTGCAAAGCCGCGATCGCGGCGCGCTGCAGGCGTTCCTGCCGCGATGGCGCGAAGCCCTCGAGCGACTGCCCGAACGGAGAGTGCGATGGACGCTCGACGTCGATCCGCTAGGATTCGGCTGAAGCGCAGGCTCAAGGCTGCGACTGTCCGAGCGTTATAATTCGCAGTTTGCTCCCCGCAACGCGACCTTGACTCAACTCAAAACAGAACTGTCGGCGATGCTCGCGGAGTGCATCGCCCGCGTCGCGCCGGATGCGGCGCCGCCGGCGATCGTGCTCGAGCGGCCGAAGCAGGCCAGGCACGGCGATTATTCGACCAACGCGGCCCTGCAGCTCGCCAAGGCGCTGAAACGCAATCCGCGCGAGCTGGCGGCCGACCTCGTAGCCGCGCTGCCTCGATCCCCGCTGCTCGCTCGCGCCGAAGTCGCCGGTGCGGGATTCGTCAACCTGTTCGTCTCCGACGCCGCGCGGCAATCGGTCGTAACGCGGATTCTGGACGAAGGCGACCGCTACGGCAGCTCGACGCAGGGAGGCGGCGAAAAGGTGATCGTCGAATTCGTCTCGGCCAATCCCACCGGCCCGCTGCATGTCGGGCACGGCCGCGGCGCGGCCGTCGGCGATGCGATCGCACGGCTGCTCGCCGCGCAGGGCTTTGCCGTTCATCGCGAGTTCTATTACAACGACGCCGGTGCGCAGATCATAAATCTCGCCTTGTCGGTGCAGGCGCGGATCAGGGAAGCGCAAGGCCTCGCCGCCAGCTTTCCCGACGACGGCTACCAAGGCGAATACATCCGGGAGATCGCGCGCGACTATGCCGCCGCGCATCCGGGCGACCGCGCCGCCGACGACCTGGACGCGATCCGCCGTTTCGCCGTGGCGATACTGCGTCGCGAGCAGGACGCGGATCTCGCCGCATTCGGCATCCGCTTCGACCACTACTATCTGGAATCGTCGCTCTACGACGAGGGGCTTCCCGACAGTGCGGTGCAGGCGCTGATCGCGGCGGGCAAGACCTACGAGCACGAAGGCGCGCTCTGGCTCAGGACCACCGAATACGGCGACGACAAGGACCGGGTGATGCGCAAGTCGGACGGAAGCTACACCTATTTTGTTCCCGACATCGCCTACCACGTCACCAAGTGGCAGCGCGGGTACACGCGCGCGATAACCGAGCTGGGCGCCGATCATGGCGGCTCGCTGTCGCGGATGCGCGCCGGGCTGCAGGCGCTGGGCGTCGGCATCCCGAGCGGATATCCGGACTATGTATTGCACCAGATGGTGCTGGTGATGCGGGGCGGCGAGGAAGTGAAGCTCAGCAAGCGCGCCGGCAGCGGCGTCACGCTGCGCGAGCTGATCGACGAAGTCGGCCGCGACGCCGTGCGTTTTTTCTTCCTGCTGCGCAAGGCCGACTCGCAGCTGACGTTCGACATCGATCTGGCGCGCTCGCAGAGCGAGGAAAACCCGGTCTACTACGTGCAGTACGCGCACGCGCGCGTCTGCAGCGTGCTCGACAAGGCTGGGATCGCCGTCGCAGCCGCGCCGCAGGCGCTTCGCGATGCGGACCTGTCCCCGCTGCGGAGTCCTTACGACCAGGCGCTATTGAATCGCCTGGCGGATTTTCCGGAAGAGCTGGCGGTCGCAGCGCGTGAGCTGGCGCCGCATCTGGTGACCTTCTATCTGAAGGAATTGGCGGCTGAATTTCACAGCTACTATAATGCCGAACAGTTCCTCGTCGACGACGTCGAACTGCGCAAAGCGCGGCTGGCGCTGGTCGTCGCTGTAGGACAGGCGATACGAAACGGGCTCGCGATGCTGGGCGTCAGCGCGCCGGTAGCGATGCGCAAGGAAGCACCGGGCCACGAAGACACGGATCGATGAATTTCGCACAGACCAGAAAGTTCTGCGGCCGCCGGGGGCACCGTTCGATGCGCGGCGGCGTCGTGCTCGGTATTTTTCTCGGCCTTATCCTCGGGCTGGCGATCGCCGCCGCGGTCGCGTTCTACCTCGGCCGCTCGGGACTCTCATCGCCCCTCCCGGGCGCGTCCAAGGACGCGGCACGCACCGGCAAGACCGACATCCCGGCAGGCGCGGGCGCGCCGGAAAAGCCGCGTTTCGACTTTTACAAAATCCTTCCGGGCGCGGACGAGCCCCGGATCGGCGCCGAACGCAAGGCGGCGGACAAGGC
>JBDTNP010000147.1:0-5517 GCA_039933695.1 Betaproteobacteria bacterium
AGCGCCGATATCCTGCGGCACTTGACCGATCAGGCGTCGAGCCCGCTGACGATCGTCGACGCGCGCGCGCCGGAGCGCTTTCGCGGTGACATCGAGCCGCTCGATCCGGTTGCCGGGCACATTCCAGGCGCCATCAATCGCCCATACGGCGCCAACCTGATGCCGCGGGGAACGTTCAAACCGGCCGAGCTGCTGCGCTCCGAATTCGAAGCGCAACTCGGGGCCGCGCCTTTGTCATCGGTCGTGCACCAGTGCGGCTCGGGCGTGACGGCGTGCCACAACCTGCTGGCGATGGCGGTCGCGGGTCTGCCGGGCTCGCGGCTCTATCCCGGTTCGTGGAGCGAGTGGGTCGCCGATCCGACGCGTCCGGTCGCACGCGGCAGCTGAGGGATCAGCGCCGTCGAACGAACGGAAGGCTGGCGAGGACGCGATACACCGGACCTTCGCTCCCGGTGTCCGAGGCGACCAGCACCCATCCATCGACCGACCAGGCGATCGGCGCGGGCAGGCGGCGGCGCAGCGAGGCGGTGATCTTGCGGGCGAGCGTGACATGCACGGCGAACGGGCGCGCTTCGTCGTCGATGTGCAGCGGCGCGAGCGAGGCGAGCAACGCCTTGCGCAACGAAGCCAGCGCCGGGGGAATCTCGCTCGCGCCGAGCCACGCGACGGCGTTCTTGCGCCAGCAATCGATGTGGTCGAGCGTGAGGACGAACGGCGATGCGTCGATCGCATCTGCCCGCGCGACCAGCTCGGCCACGCTGTCGCGCGGCCGGGAACCGAGGAACGCCAAGGTCAGATGGACATTGCCCGGCGTCGTTGCGCGGCCGCCGGTCTCGGCTGCGACGCGCTCCGCCAGCGCGGCAAGCGAGCCTCGCGTTTGCGGATCGGGCCACAGCGCGAAAAACAGTCGCAGCTTCGAATCGGGCATCGCGGCAATATAAAACAAAACGGCGCGGCCCCGTCGCGGGGTCGCGCCGTCAGCCCTTCGTGCGGCGGCTTGTGACGAGTCGGGGCGGCGCTACCCCGCCCCGATCGGCGCCTACCCGTTGGCCACCGACAGCTCGGTCTTCGGCCGGTCGAAGAACTGCTCGTCTTCGGTCGAGCCCTTCAGCGCAGTCGTCGACGACTTGCCGCCCTGGATCGTCTGCATGACCGCGTCAAAGTAGCCGGTGCCCACCTCGCGCTGGTGCTTGATCGCGGTGAACCCTTGGGCGACCGCGGCGAACTCCGCTTCCTGCAGCTCGACGAATGCGCTCATCTGGTTATGCGCATAGCCGTGGGCCAGGTGGAACATCGAATAGTTGAGGCTGTGGAACCCTGCCAGGGTGATGAACTGGAACTTGTAGCCCATGGCGCCGAGTTCGCGCTGGAAGCGGGCAACCGTCGCATCGTCCAGGTTCTTTTTCCAGTTGAACGACGGCGAGCAGTTGTACGCCAGCATCTTGCCCGGGAACCGGGCGTGAATGCCGTCGGCGAACGCCTTCGCGAACTCGAGATCGGGCTTGCCGGTTTCGCACCAGAGCAAGTCCGAATACGGCGCATAGGCGAGTCCCCGCGATATCGCCTGGTCGAGGCCGTTGCGCGTCTTGTAGAAGCCTTCGACCGTGCGCTCGCCGGTGCAGAACGGCCGGTCATTTTCATCGATGTCCGACGTCACCATGTCGGCGGCTTCCGCGTCGGTGCGGGCCAGTATCAGCGTCGGCACGCCCATGCAATCGGCGGCGAGCCGTGCGGCGACGAGCTTCTCGACCGCTTCGCGCGTCGGCACCAGCACCTTGCCGCCCATATGACCGCACTTCTTGACCGATGCCAGCTGGTCTTCGAAATGCACGCCTGCCGCGCCGGCATCTATCATCGCCTTCATCAGCTCGAAGGCATTGAGGACGCCGCCGAAACCGGCTTCGGCATCGGCGACGATCGGCGCGAAATAGTCGGTGTCGCCCGTGCCTTCCATCTGCTGGATCTGATCGGCGCGGGTCAGCGTCGCATTGATCCGTCGCACGACCGCGGGTACCGAATTGACCGGATACAGCGACTGGTCGGGATACATCTCGCCCGCGACGTTGGCGTCCGCTGCGACCTGCCAGCCCGACAGATAGATCGCCTTGAGGCCCGCCTTCACCTGCTGCATAGCCTGGTTGCCGCTCATCGCGCCCAGCGAGTTGACGAACGGCTCCTCGTTGACGAGTCTCCAGAGCTTTTCGGCGCCGCGCTGCGCAAGCGTGTGCTCGATGTGAATCGAGCCGCGCAGGCGCACGACATCTTCGGCGGCGTAGCCGCGAGTGATCCCTTTCCAGCGCGGATTCTCCGCCCAGTCTTTCTTCAACCTTGCCGCTTCGAGATCGTAATTCATCGCTGCTCCCGTCGTCGTGAACGAAGCCTTCGCGCACAGCCAATATCGAGATGGCAGGCGGCCGTGTGTGCGAGTCGACGTTAGCAAAGCCCCTGCGCAATTACAAGGGCATTTTGCGCACTGCAGTATGATAAATCTTACAATTAATCATCATGTTAAAAATAGATTCCGCTAGATGGAAGCAATTGCCTCCAAAACTGGGCTATTTGTTGTTGCGATGCAGGGTGAAAGGGGCTTGGTTGCGGCCGCGGTGGAAGTGAACCGATTGATTACATGTAAGATACCAGACGCGGACGCGATCCAGCCGACGAAAATCGGCCGCCGCTGGGTGGAAATTCGTTCCGCAAGGCTGGGGTCTCAGGCCCTGCGCTTTCCCGATTTCAGCCCAGTGTGTCGAACCAGATGTTGCGCGCCCAAGCCTCGGCGTAGATCGCCTCCCCAGCGCTCGGCGCGGGTGACAGGCCGCCGCTGCCTGGAACGACCAGCATCGTTTTCTGCGCGCGATCGTAGGCGTGCACGGACGCGATGTGCACGACTTCCTTGTCATCGATATAGCTGTAGCAAGCACTGGCGATCAGCGGCGACGGATTGACTTCCCTGTCCTGAAACAGCGCGACGACTGCGGCCGCGCACACTTTTCCATGCTGGTTGGCCATGTGTCCGGACTTCGGCATCAGCGGGGCGGTCTGGATCGCGTCGCCGAGCACGTGAACATGCTTCTGCACCGTCGACTCGTAGGAAAGAAAATCGACCTGGCAGAAGCTGCCGTTGGCATTGGCCATGCCCAGCTGGCGCGCGATCGCGCCCGCGCGTTGCGGCGGAATCACATTGATCACATCGGCGCTAACATCGTCGAAATCGAGCTTGATCGTCGAAGACCCGGTATCGACGTCGACCAGCTCGCTGTTCGGCCGGTATTCGACATAGCCGCGATACCGACCGTTCCACGCCGCGGTGAAAAGCGCCCTTTTCGACTGCACTTCCTCATTGGCGTCGAGAATGACCACTTTCGATTTCGGCTTGTGCCGCAGGAAATAATTGGCGACCTGGCAGGCGCGCTCATACGGTGCCGGGAGGCAGCGATACGGCGCCCTCGGCACGTGGATCGCGAACACGCCGCCGTCGCGCATCGCCTCTAGTCGCGCACGCAATGCGACCGTTTGCGGGCCGGCCTTCCAGGCGTGTGGCACGAGCGCCTGCGCAGAAGGACTCCTCAGGCCCGGAATGGCATCGTAGACAAAGTCGACGCCGGGCGCGAGGATAAGGCGATCGTAAGGAAGCTGCTCTCCACTAGCCAGACTGACAGTTCGCGCCGTAGCATCGATGCCACTCGCCTCCCCGCGGATGCGGCGCACACCTAACTTCTCCAGGCCGTCGTAGCCGATGGTGATGTCGGCCAGCTGCCTGCTGCCGCCGATCACCAGGTTGGACAACGGGCAGGAAACGAACGCGGCGTCGCGCTCGACCAGGGTGACGTCTATCGTGCCGCCGCTCCACAGGCGCAAGTAGCGGGACGCCGTCGCGCCGCCGTAGCCCCCGCCTATAACGACTACTTTCGGCGCCGTCACGGGTGCCGCGTGGACGCAAGCGGCGAAGGTCCGCGCGAGCAGCATCGCAGCGCCGCCCCCGAGCAAGCGGCGGCGGGTAAGGCCGCGAACGGCGGTCACCGCTTCTGCGCCGCCAGATAGGAAGCCGCGGCTTCGATCTGCGCGTCGGTATAGCCGCTGGCGAGCTGCCGCATGATCGTCGAGGGGCGGCGGCCGTCGCGAAACTCATGCATGCGCTCGACGATCGTTGCCTTGTCCATACCGGCGAGATCGGGGATCGGGACGCCGCTGCGGCGATCGCCGTGGTGGCAGCTTGCGCAATTGGCGGCGATGTCGCGCCCGGCGTCGCTTTCTGCGGCGATGATCGGCAATGCCGCGCATGCGCCGAACGCAGCGGCGACCAGGCGCGGCAGGCACGTGGACTTCATCGCTGCATCGTCGCCGATTTCGGCGCCGAATTCAATCGCGCACCCGACGCATAAAAGCAACAGGAGCCCGCAGGCTCCCGTTGTTCGCATCAAGCACCGTCAGGTTTTAAGCGACCGGAGCAGCTTCTTTGGATTCGTCGAAATCGAGCGTGATCTTGTCTTCGTCGCCGACGTCGATCGTCACCTTGCCGCCGCTGACCAATCGGCCGAACAGCAGCTCGTCGGCCAGCGCCTTGCGGATCGTGTCCTGGATCAGACGCGCCATCGGGCGCGCACCCATCTGCGGGTCGAATCCCTTTTTCGCCAGGAACTCGCGCAGCCGCGGCGTGAACGACGGCTCGACCTTCTTCTCGTGCAGCTGATTCTCCAGCTCGAGCAGGAACTTGTCGACGACGCGAAGGATCACCTCGTGGTCGAGCGACGCGAACGAAATCGTCGCGTCCAGCCGGTTGCGGAACTCCGGCGTGAACATGCGCTTGATCGATTCCATCTCATCGCCGGCCTGCTTGTTGCTGGTGAAGCCGATCGAGCTCTTCGACAACACGTCGGCGCCCGCATTGGTGGTCATGATGATGATCACGTTCCGGAAATCCGCCTTGCGGCCGTTGTTGTCGGTCAGCGTTCCGTGATCCATCACCTGCAGCAGGATGTTGAAGATGTCCGGGTGCGCCTTCTCGATTTCGTCCATCAGCAGGACGCTGTACGGATGCTTGGTGATCGCCTCGGTCAGCTGGCCGCCCTGATCGAAGCCGATGTACCCGGGCGGCGCGCCGATCAGGCGCGAAACCGCGTGCCGCTCCATGTACTCGGACATGTCGAAGCGCAACAGCTCGACACCGAGACAGAACGCGAGCTGGCGCGCCACCTCGGTCTTGCCGACGCCGGTCGGGCCCGAGAACAGGAAATTGCCGATCGGCTTGCGCGGATTGCCCAGGCCCGAGCGAGCCATGCGGATTGCCGCGACCAGCGCGTCGATCGCCAGGTTCTGGCCGAAGACGACATTCTTCAGGTCGCGGTCCAGCGTCTTCAGCGCGTTGCGGTCGTCGGAGCTCACGCTCTTGGCCGGAATGCGCGCGATCTTGGCGACGATCTCCTCGATCTCGGTCTTGTTGATCACCTTCTTCTGCCTGGACTTCGGCAGGATCTTCTGCGCGGCACCGGCTTCGTCGATCACGTCGATCGCCTTGTC
>JBDTNP010000148.1:0-4076 GCA_039933695.1 Betaproteobacteria bacterium
GCGATGCTGTTTCTGCGCCTTGAGGCTCATGCCGACGCCGACGGCGATCGGCAATCCGCCGGCGACGATGCCGTTGGCGCCGAGATTGCCCCCCTCGACGTCGGCGATGTGCATCGAGCCGCCGCGGCCGCGGCAATAGCCATTCTCCTTGCCGAAGAATTCGGCGAACATGCGCGCCGGATCCGCGCCTTTGGCGATGCAATGGCCGTGGCCGCGATGCGTCGAAAGAATGTAGTCGTCGCGCGCGAGCTCGAGCGTCGCGCCGACCGCGCTCGCTTCCTGCCCGATCGACAGATGCATGGTGCCGTGGATCAGGCCGCGCATATAGCTCGCCTCGGCGGCCTCTTCGAACTTGCGGATCAGCTGCATCCGGGCCAGGGCGACGCGCAGCACATCGTCACCGAGCGCGGCG
This sequence comes from Betaproteobacteria bacterium, assembly GCA_039933695.1. Taxonomy (GTDB): domain Bacteria; phylum Pseudomonadota; class Gammaproteobacteria; order Burkholderiales; family Casimicrobiaceae; genus PALSA-1003. The sequence continues at coordinate 413 of JBDTNP010000148.1, forward strand.
AGCTCAGGACGCTCGGGCGCCTGCCCGGCCGAGGTGCGGCTACCGGGAGCGATCGCCACGATCAGGCCGCCGCGGCGGACGCCGCCGCGCGATAGCGCCGGGGCCGGTCATGACGCGACGGCGACGGCGGGCTCGTCGCTCGCAGCGCGGATCAAGGCATCCTGCGCCCGTCGCACCTGGACGATCTTGAGCGCTTCATCTGGCGCGCAGTTGGCGTAGGTCAGGAGTTCGCCCTTGGCGATCGGAAGCCTGACGACGGCGCCCTGCGCGAGCCCCAGCGGCAAGGCGTCGCGCGCGAGCGCGTCGGCACGCGACAGCGCAAACCCGCGGTAACAATATTCGCCGATCGCGTCGAGCGTTTCGCCGACGGCGAGATCGCGCTTGGCGCGCGCAGCGACTTCGGCCGACGGCACCGGCAGCGGCCGCATGTGGCTTTGTCCGAACAGCACGGCGGCGGCCGCCGACAGCGGCACTTCCAGGCTGGTCAGATGGTAGGGACGGAAGAACGTGTAGTAGGGCCCTTCGCCCAGATGCAGGTCGTTCATCCGCTCGCGCAGCCGCGGGTGGCGCATTTCGGCGACGACGAACACGCCCGGCGCGACGCCCGGAGACACGGTGAAATCGACGACGCCTTTGCGCGACAACAAGCCGCCTTCTTCGCGCGGACACAGCACTTTGTGCAGCGAGGCCAGCGGCGCGTCGGGACCATGCATGCCCGGGATGTCGGGGACGAGCCCGGTTGCGTTGGCGATCGCGACCATTTCCACCATCGTCTTCGACCCGTCGACGAACTCGACCAGCATGCGCGGATTCATGTTCCGCCGTTTCGCTTCCTCGACGTAAGCGTCGGGCGTCGCGTCGATGCGAAACGCGTTGTTCTTGCCCTTGCCTGCGGCCACGATCGGATAGCCGAGACCGCGCACGAAATTGATCAGTTCCATCGTCGCGGAGGGCTCGTCGCCGGCGCCCAGCGTATACACGACGCCGGCGGTCGCCGCCTTGGCGGCCAGGTAGGCGCCGACCGTGACATCGGCCTCGACATTCATCATGACGATGTGCTTGCCGGCAGCGATCGTCGCCAGCGCCACCTCGGCGCCGACGTTCGGGTTGCCGGTCGCGTCGATGACGACGTCGACGCCATCGGCGGTGCACACATCGCGGTGCGAGCGTACGACGGCCAGCTGGCGGCGCGAAATGGCGCGGGAAACCGCGGTGCTGCCTTCAACCAGCAACGGTTCGAGCGCGCCGGTTCCGGCGATCGCTCGCGCGGCGAATACGTTGTCGGGAATCGCGTCGGCCGCCGCGACGACGTCGATGCCGGTCATCAGCGCGGTCTGGACGATGATGTCGGTGCCCATCTGGCCCGCGCCGATCAGGCCGACACGCACCGGCCGGCCCTCGATCTGGCGAAACTTCAGTGCTTCGGCGATCGAATCGCCCAGTCTCGGCATCGACGGGTCGGGCATGGCTCCTCGCAACTGAGGTCGGATGCCGACGGCATCCGGACTTTTGTATTATAGGCCGAACATATCTCCGACCCTCAGGCTCGTCAAGAAGAGCGGTCGCCGGCCCGCCGTAGGGGCCGGCTCGGCGCTTGCCAGTCGCGGGCAACGATGCCACGCTGCGCAGCCCGGAGAACGGAAGGAAACCAGCCGATGCCCGAGAACGAGCGACCCGCCGCCCGCGAGCCGGCAGCTTCGCCGGATCTTCGGGTCAGGGCGGCGTGGCTGTATTACGTCGAAGGCATGACCCAGGAACAGATCGCCCGGTTCATGAACATCAGCCGGGCCAAGGTGATCCGCTTGCTCGCCTCGGCTCGCGACAACGGCATCGTGCGGATCCGCATCGAGGACCGCGCCAGCGAGCAGATTGCGCTGGAACGCAAGCTGGTCGCCGCGTTCGGACTCGCCGACGCCATCGTCGTGCCGGCGCCGGCCAACGAGGCCGAGATCACGACCGTCGTTGGACATGCCGCCGGCACGTATTTGACCGACCAGGTGAAGGACGGCATGTCGCTAGGCGTCGGCTGGGGGGCGACGCTGCACATGAGCCTCAAGGCGCTGGGCGGGCAACCGTGCCAGCGCCTGTCGGTCGTCTCGCTGCTGGGCGGGATGACGCACTCGCGCGCCGTCAATCCGTCGGCGGTCGCGCGGCGCATCGCCGACGCGTTCGGCGCCGATTGCTACCAGCTGACCGCACCGGTGATGGTCGCTGACGAATCGGTGCGAGCGGCACTGTGGTCCGAGCCGGGTCTGCGCGAGCTGCTCGAACGCGCGCGCCGCGTCGACCTGGCCCTGGTCAGCGTCGGCGATGTCAGCGAGGAGGCGACCTTGTTTCGCCAGGGACTCCTGCCGCGCTCGGCGCTGACCAGCCTGCAGTCCGCCGGCGCCGTGGGCGATGTCCTGTGTCACTTCATCGACGCCGAAGGCAAGGTCGTCGATCACCCGGTGAACCGGCGGGTCGTGGCGGTCGACCTCGAGGATCTGCGTCGCGTGCCCAGGATCGTCGTGGCCGCAGGCGGCCGCCGCAAGGTCGCGGCGATACGCGCCGCATTGAAGGCCACCGGCGCCGGCGTGTTGATTACCGAGGAAGGTGCGGCGCGGGGTCTACTCGGTACCTGAGGTCGCGCAAGTTCGCCCGTTGACGGGACTGCCCGCGGGTCGCTACGCTGGACACGTGGTGTTTTCCCCGGGCGGCTTGGCCGCGATTGCTTGGCTCCTCGCGGCCTGCACGCTGGCATCCGCGCAGGATGGCGCGCCGATGCCATCTGCCGGCGTCGCGGCGGCGCAACCCGAGTGGAAGCTGTCGACGGCGCTCGGCCCCGCATATGCGCAGGGCAAGGCGGGCGAGCGATGGGCGGCGCTAATCCGGGAACGCTCGGGCGGGCGCCTCGCGGTCCGCCATTATCCGGGCGCGACCTTGTTCCAGCGCGATGCTTCCCGCGAGTTCGCGGCGCTGCGCGAAGCATCGATCACCCTCGCCGTCGGCTCGACCCTCGCCTGGTCGCGCGACGTCGCCGAGCTCAGCCTGATCGCGCTGCCATGGCTTCTGCCCGGCGAGGCTGCGCTCGACGCGCTGCTGGACAGTGCGGTCGGCGCCCAGCTCGCCGCGCGCCTGGAAACGCTGGGCGTCGTCGTCGTCGCCTGGGCGTCCAACGGTTTTATCGAGATCGCCAGCAAGCGCGCGCTGCGCACCCCGGCCGACTTCGCCGGGTTGCGCGTCCGAACGTCGGGACTCGCGCTGCTGGACCAGACGCTGGCGCGGCTGGGCGCAACGACCGCAGCGATGCGCGGCGCCGATGCGAGGCTCGCGGCCCTCGCCGGCAGCCTGGACGCCGAAGAGACGACGACCAGCGCGTTCCGCGCCTCGCACGCAGCGGCCGCCGGCTTTTCGCATCTGCAATTGTGGGGGGCGCATGGCGACGCGCTGATCTTCGCCGTCAATCGCCAGGCGTGGAACTGGTGGAGCGCGGCGGACCGGGAACTGGTGCGTCAGGCGGCCCGCGACGCGGCGGCGGAGGCGATCGCGCTGCGCGTGCGGCAGGGCGGTGACGCCGCGTTGGGCGAGGCGGCCCGGCAAGGCACGACGGTGACGCGGCTTACCGACGCCGGCAAGCAAGCGTTCCGCAATGCGACGCGTCCGGTATACGACCACTGGGCCGCGG
>JBDTNP010000149.1:0-3136 GCA_039933695.1 Betaproteobacteria bacterium
CGCATCGCGTGGCTGCTCGCCACCGGCCAGGCGAGCCCGCTGTCGATCCTCGCGGTCACGTTCACCAACAAGGCCGCCAGGGAGATGATGTCCCGGCTTTCGGCGCTGACGCCGGTGAACACGCGCGGCATGTGGGTCGGCACCTTCCATGGCCTGTGCAACCGCATGCTGCGGGCGCATTACCGGGATGCAAAGCTGCCTCAGGCATTCCAGATCATGGACATGCAGGATCAGCTCGCGCTGATCAAGCGGGTGTACAAGGCGCACAACATCGACGACGAGCGTTTTGCGGCGCGACAGCTGCAGAGTCTGATCAATGCATCGAAGGAAGAAGGCCTGCGCCCGAACCAGGTCGAGGCGCACGACGAATTCACGCGACGCCAGGTCGAGCACTTCGCGCTCTACGAGCAGGCGTGCCAGCGCGACGGCGTCGTCGACTTTCCGGAGCTGTTGCTGCGCACCTACGAGCTGCTGACGCAGCACGAGGGACTGCGCGAGCATTACCGTCGCCGCTTCTCGCACATTCTGGTCGACGAGTTCCAGGACACCAACGTGCTGCAGTACAAGTGGCTGAAGCTGCTGACCTCGCCGCAGACGTCGGTTTTCGCGGTAGGAGACGACGACCAGTCGATCTACGCATTTCGCGGCGCGAACGTCGCCAACATGCAGCATTTCGAACGCGATTTCGGCGTCTCCGGCGCACCGGTGAAGCTGATCAAGCTCGAGCAGAACTACCGGTCGCACGGCCGCATCCTCGACGCGGCCAATGCGCTGATCAAGCACAACCAGGGCAGGCTGGGCAAGAATCTGTGGACCGCGGATGCCGAAGGCGAGCCGGTCCGCGCCTTTGCCGCGCCATCCGATATCGACGAGGCGGCATTCATCGTCGACGTGGTCAATGGACTGGTCGCCGATGGCGTCTCGCCGGCGGAGATCGCCGTGCTCTACCGATCCAACGCGCAGTCGCGCGTGGTCGAGCACGCGCTGTTCAACGCCGGCATGCCGTACCGCGTCTACGGCGGCATGCGCTTTTTCGAGCGCGCGGAAGTGAAGCACGCGCTGGCGTATCTGCGCCTGATCGCCTCCCCTGCGGATGATGGCGCGTTCCTGCGCGTCATCAACTTTCCTCCTCGCGGCATCGGCGCGCGCTCGATCGAGACGCTGCAGGAGCGCGCACAGGCGACCGGCAGCAGCCTCTGGCAGACCGCGTGCAGCCAGCCGGTTGCCGGAAGGGCGGGCAGCAGCGTCGCCGCATTCGTCGGGCTGATCGAAGCGATGCGAACCGCCACGCAAGGCCTCCCGCTGCCGGAGGCGGTCGACCATGTCGTGCACGCCAGCGGACTGCTGGCGCACTACGCCGGAGAAAAGGACGGCCAGGAGCGTGTCGACAACCTGCAGGAATTGATCAATGCAGCCGACGGATTCCTGCGCGAGACCGAGCGCGAGATCGGCGAAGGCGGCGACGATCCGCTGATGAGCTTTCTCTCGCATGCCGCGCTCGAGGCCGGAGAAACGCAGGCCGCCGAAGGGCGGCCTGCGCTGCAGCTGATGACCGTACACTCGGCCAAGGGCCTGGAGTTTCACACGGTATTCGTCACCGGCCTGGAGGAGGGGCTGTTTCCGCATGAGAACAGCATGTCCGAATTCGACGGCATCGAAGAAGAGCGGCGGCTCGCCTACGTTGCGATCACGCGGGCGCGGCGGCGCCTGTATCTGACCCATGCGCAAAGCCGGATGCTGCATGGCCAGCTTCGCTACAACGTCGCCTCGCGCTTCCTCGATGAGTTTCCCGATGGGGTGGTGCAATGGCTGTCGGCCAAGCGGCGCGACTTCACGATGGCCCAGGATGCGCCGCCGATGACGCGAGTCGTCGCACGCGAGGTGCCCGGCTGGCGCATCGGGCAGAGCGTCAAGCACGCCAAGTTCGGCCTGGGCATCATCATCGATGCCGAAGGCCGAGGCGACGACGCGCGGGTGCAGGTCAATTTCCGCGAAGCCGGCGTCAAGTGGCTGGCGCTCGAGTACGCCAAGCTGCAGCCGGCCTGACCCCGTCCCCAACGCAGCGCCGGTGCGCTAGCTTGCCGCGGCAGGCGTCTGCGGCGTCTCGTCCGCGGGAAAGATGTCGCGATAGCCGACATAGTCCGAGATGTGCAAAATCGCGATCAGCACGAACATGTAGGGCGTGATGACAAACAGCAGCACCGGTCCTGCGGCGCTCTCGCCCAGCAGCTCCGCGATGCCCAGCGCGAAGACAGGCACGACCCCGCCGAAAGCGAATACGGCAAGCCCGTAGACGGCGATCGGGCGCCAGTTGGCGATTGATGCCCGCAGGCTCGTCACCAGCGCGGCACGCGCTCCCGCGTCGTGGAAGACGACCAGCGCCGGCGCGAACCAGGTCGCGAGCAGCGTCGGCAACGCGCACGCCGCGCCGAAAAGCATCGCCGCCTGAACTCGTCCGCTGCTTAAGGTAGCTTCGGTCGGTCGCTGGGTGCCGGACAGCAGCGAGATCAGCTGGCCGCCGTCGATAAGCGTCGTTGCCTTCACCGCGACCAGCATGCCGGCGAGAAAGACGACGCCCAGCGGAAGCAGCGCGCGAAGGTCGCTGCGAAAACCGCGGAACAAGTGGGCGAACTTCGGCACGCCGCCGCGCTCCTGGGACCATGCGGCGGCCAGAAAGCCGACGGCGAAGACCGGCCGCAGCAACGGCGCGACGAACTGTCCGATCCAGCCCCAAGGGCCGAATTCGGTCAAGCCGACCAACAGATAGTAGACAAAGAGCAGCAGCAGCCAAGGCAGCGGCGCGGCGCGGAACATCGTTGCCGCGCGCGAGAGCCAGGCGATGCCGTGCGCCGCCGGACGGAATTGGAACGCGATCGGCGCGACGCTCATCAGCCGGGCAACCGGGGCGGCGACGCGATGCGATCGCGCAGGATGCGCTCGAAAACCGCCGGGTCATGCGCGGAGGTGATCTCTCCCGGCCGCGGGCGGTGCAGGTCGTACAGGCGCGACAGCCAGAAGCGAAGCGCGCCGGCGCGAAGCAGCGGCGCCCACATCGCCCGCTCTTCGGCCGTCACCGTGCGCAGTGCGGTGTACGCGCCAACCATCGCCTCGACGCGCTCGGCATCGAGCGCGCCCT
>JBDTNP010000150.1:0-4239 GCA_039933695.1 Betaproteobacteria bacterium
GACCTGCGTCTGCTGCAGCATGACCTCGGAAAGCCAGACGCGATACGGATCGCGCGTGTTCTGCCAGGGGAGGTCGCGGCGTCCGGCCCGCCGCTGCCAGGCGATCAGCGCCGTCGCGAAGCGCGTCACGACGTTCAGGCGAAGCGCGCCGGGTTCGGCGTGCTTCGTCTCACCGCGAGGACAAGCGCTGCCGCGCCTTGGTCGCCGCTTCCGAAGTCGGATACTTGGCGACGACTTCCTCGAGCGTGCGCCTGGCCGCCGGCACCTCGCCCAGCTCGACCTGACAGCTTGCGATGTTGAGCAACGCGTCGGGAACCTTCTGGCTGTCCGGATAAGTGGCGATCAGTTGCCGCTGCGTGGCGATCGCCGCGCGGAATTCACGCTGCGCGTACTGGGCGTTGCCAGCCCAGTACATCGCTGACGGCGCGAGCGGGCTTTTCGGGTACGCGCGAATGAATGCTTGAAAGCTCCCGACCGCGGCGCCGAAATTGCCGCTCTTGAACGCTTCAAGCGCGGCGTCGTAGCTCTTTTGCTCGGACGCGGGATCGGCGGCGGCCGCCGGTGCGCCGGCTGCGGCGGCGGGCGCTCCCGTATCGCCCGAGGCTGGCGGTGCGCCGGGGTTCGCCGGCGCGCCCGGGGCGCCGGGCCCGCCTTCGAGCTTCCGCACCCGACCGTCGAGATCGAGGTACAGGTCGCGCTGGCGCTTTTGCGCCTGCTCGAGCTCGTAGGTCAGCACTTCATACTGGCCACGCAGTTTGGCGATATCGCTCTTGATCTGCTCGACGTCGCGGAACAGGTCGGCCAGCCCCGCGCTTTTGGCTTCGAGCGCGTCGAGTCGCTGCGCCAGCGAGCGCTCGACCAGGTCGACGCGGTTCTTCAGGTCCTCAATGCGGCGGCGCGCCTCGTCGTCATCAAACAGCGCGCCGCGCGCCGGCGCCGCGAGTTGCGCGGCGAACAGCAGGACGGCGAGCGGCGCGAGTTTCGCGCGCAGCGGGAAGCGCCACGAGCGCGGCCCGTGCCGCGTGGAGCTGTCGCCGGACACTTAGTCGCCGCGATAGGCGAGATCGTCGCGCCGGTTCTCGACCCACGACGATTCATCGTGGCCGGGATTCTTCGGCTTTTCCTTGCCGAAGCTGACCGTGTCGATCTGCGCGTCAGTCGCGCCGAACAGCAGCATCATCCGCTTGGCGGCATCGGCACGGCGCTGGCCCAGCGCGATATTGTATTCGCGGCTGCCGCGCTCGTCGGTGTTGCCTTCGACCGTCATACGCGCATTGCGATTGGCTTGCAGGTAGCGCGCATGCGCCTCGAGCAGCGATTTGTAGTCGTCCTTGATCGCGTACGCGTCGAAATCGAAATAAACGCTGCGCTTGGACAGGATGCTGCCCGGATCCTTCAGCGGATTGGTCTGCCGTCCGTCCTGGTTGGCGGTCCCGGCGACCGACCCCGCGCCCGCTCCTGAGGTCGCTGCGCCCGGTGTGGTCGCGCCCGGGTTACGCTCGTCGACAGGCGCGCCGCCTTCCTGCTTCGGCGTCGTCGAACATGCGGCGAGCACGAATGCGGCCAGTACACCGATCAGAGTTTTGTTCATGGGTTTTCCTTTGTCGTCGTTGCGAATGCGAGCGCACCTACTTTTGCAGCGGACCCCATGCGGGTTCGCGCACATCGCTCGCTGTTGCGGTCAGCCTCTGCTTGACGCGACCGTCGCTGGAGACCGCGGCCAATATACCACGGCCTCCGACTTCGGACGCATAGAGGATCAGCTTGCCGTTCGGTGCGACGGCGGGGGATTCGTCGAGACTTCCCTGCGTCAGGATCTGGACCTGCCGCGTCGCAAAATCCTGCAGCGCGACGTTGAGCCGACCATTGTCGCGGCGCACGAACACGAAACCCTTGCCGTCGGGCAGAAAACGCGGCGACACGTTGTAATTGCCGTCGTAGGTCATGCGTTCGATCGCGCCGCTGCTCAAGGTGAGGCGATAGATCTGCGGGCTGCCCCCGCGGTCCGAGGTGAACAATATCGACCGCCCGTCGGGCGCGAACGTCGCCTCGGTGTCGATGCCGGCCGAGGTCGACAGGCGCTGCGCGTTGCCGCCGTCGGCGCCGATCAGGTAAATCTGCGAGCTGCCGTCCTTGGACAGCGTCACCGCCAGCCTGCTGCCGTCCGGCGACCACGCCGGCGCGCTGTTGCTGCCGCGGAAGTTGGCCACCAGCTGGCGCGCGCCGGTGGTCAGCGACTGCACGTAGACCACCGGCTTGCGATTCTCCATCGAGACGTACGCGATGCGCGTGCCGTCCGGCGACCATTCCGGCGACAGCAGCGGCTCCTTCGACGTGACGATCGACTGCGGGTTGTAGCCATCGGCGTCGGCGACCAGCAATTCGTAGCGCGTACCCAGCTTGGCGACATAGGCGATGCGCGTGCTGAACACGCCGACGTCGCCGGTCAGCTTTTCGTAGATGACGTCGGCGATGCGATGCGCGGTGGCGCGGAACTGCGCCGGCGGCACCACGTAGCTGAACGAGGCGAGTTGCGCCTGCTTGACCGCATCTAGCAGCGTGAAGCGCACCTCGGCGCGACCGTCGGGCAGTGCGGTCATGCTGCCGACGACGACGGCATCGGCGCCGCGGCCGGTCCAATCGCCGTAACGAACGTCCTCGGCGCGCGCCGGCCGGGGGACGACCCCGCCCGGATCGACCAGACGGAACAGCCCGCTGCGCGACAGGTCCGCGCCGACGATCCCCGAGACACCCAGCGGATAGTTCGACTCGCCGGCGAACGGGACGATCGCGATCGGAATCGTCGTCGCGCCGCCGCCGATGATCTCGATCGTCAGCTGGGCGTGGGCGCTGAAAGCTGCCGCACAGCAGAACGCGAACAGGGTGCGTATCAATAATCGAGTCATTGTTGTCCGGGTCTTCGGCATGGGGGATTTGCTGCGGCGGGGATCGATTGCGGGCGCGCTTCGCCCGTCGACGCGGGCGTCGGCGCAGCGCAACGATTATAACGAACGTCCGGCCGCAACCGGGTCAACGCATCATTGCGCCGGCGGTTCAATGCGTACCGTCGAATCGAGCGCCAATGCATCGCGCAGCCGGTCGGCGGCCCGGCGTGCCTCCTCCCTGGTCGAATAGGGACCGACATAGACTCGATAAAGGCCCGAGTCCTGCCGGACCTTTGGTTCGACGCCGAGAGTCCCGGTTTGGTTCGCCAGCCGGGCGACAAATTCCTGCGCGTTCGCGTAGTTGGCGAATGCGCCGAGCTGCGTGACATAGCCCCCCGCTTCCTGGCCGATCGGCAGCGCCACCGCCGGCGGGGTCTCGCTCGCGGCGACCGGCGGCAGCGGGCCGGCGAGTAGCGGCGGCGCCGCGCCGGGCAGGACGCGCTCGACCTCGACTTCGCCGCTGCCCTTTTGCGCGATGCCCAGGCGGTAGGCCGCCGCGTACGACAGATCGATGATGCGCCCCGGATGGAACGGGCCGCGATCGTTGACGCGCACGACGACGCTTCTGCCATTGGCCAGATTGGTCACGCGCGCATACGAAGGAAGCGGCAGTGTCGGGTGCGCCGCCGTCATCGCGTACATGTCGTAGGGCTCGCCGATCGCCGTCTTTTGCGTGTGGAACTTGCGTCCGTACCAGGAGGCGAGCCCGCGCTCGCGGTAGCTGGCGAGGGCCGTCGCCGGCACGTAGTCGCGGCCGAACACCGTGTACGGCCGGTTGGCGAAGCGATGCAGCGGCTCGATTCTCGGCAACGCATCGGGAATTGCGTCCAGGTTGTCCGGCGGATTGGCGCCCGGTCCGTCGTCCAGATAATAGCCGCCGGGCCGCGGCGCGCCGATCGGCGGCGTAGCAATCGGCGGCGTCGCGACCGCCGGCGCCGGCGACTCGCGCTTGAGCGCCGGCGCGCACGCGGCCACGATGCCGGCCAACGACGCGATCATCGCGGCGCGCAGGCAGGCGAGCGCGCTTTGACCGGTCGAAATCGGCGACATATAGTCGCGGATTATACGTCGGCAACGACCCCAGCCCGCGCAGCGCGCGATCGCTCAACGTTCATACTCGGAGGCGGCGTGAAAAAGACTGCGCTCTTCGCCGGCATCGTCGTCGCAGGCGCCGTGGTGGCGCTCGTGCTGGGCTTGCGTGCCGCCGGCAAGGCGGACGCACCGGGTTTTCTCGGCTCCGGCACCCTGCTCGCCGACGTCAATATCATCCTCGAGCTGTTGCTCGTCGGCGGCC
>JBDTNP010000151.1:0-4275 GCA_039933695.1 Betaproteobacteria bacterium
ACCGGGTCGGAAGGCCTGCTGGCGGTCATCACCGAGGTCACCGTCAAATTGACGCCGATGCCGCAGCAGGCGACCTGCGTGCTGGCGAGCTTCGACGATCTGGAAAAGGCGGGCGACGCGGTCGCGGCGATCATAGGGGCGGGGATCATACCGGCCGGGCTCGAGATGATGGACCGGTTAACGATCGCAGCGGTCGAGCCTTTTGTGCACGCCGGCTATCCGGTCGACGCGGCGGCAATATTGCTATGCGAATCCGACGGCACGACCGACGAGGTTGCCGACGAGATCGCGCGGATGCGCGAGCTGCTCGACGCGAGCGGCGCGACGACGATCGTAGTGTCGCAGAGCGAGCCGCAGCGCCTGAAGTTCTGGTCGGGCCGCAAGGCGGCCTTTCCGGCCGTGGGCCGCATCTCGCCCGACTACTACTGCATCGACGGCACGATACCGCGTCGTTCGCTGGCACCGGTGCTCAAGCGCATCGAAGCGTTGTCGCGCGAGTTCGGGCTGCGCTGCATGAACGTCTTCCATGCCGGCGACGGCAACCTGCATCCGCTGATCCTTTACGACGCCAACGTGCCCGATGAAGTCGCCAGGACCGAGGCATTCGGCGCCAGGATACTCGAGCTTTGCATCGAGGTCGGTGGTACGATCACCGGAGAGCACGGCGTCGGTCTCGAAAAGATCGATCAGATGTGCACGCAGTTCGCCGCGCCCGAGCTCGAGCGCTTTCATGCGATCAAGCGCGCGTTCGACGCCGAAGGCTTGCTCAATCCCGGCAAGGCCGTGCCGCTGCTGCATCGCTGCGCCGAGATGGGCAGGATGCACGTCCACGGCGGCCAGTTGCCGCACCCGGATCTACCCCGTTTCTAGCGCCTGTCAATAGACGCCAGGCTGAAAGACGAGAGCTGCCAGCATGGAGGCGAAGACCATCGTACGGCCCGATCCCGACGTCGTTGCGCGCCTGGTCGCGCAAATGCGCGGCGACTATGGCGAGCGCGCGGTCACCACGCAGGCGGTGCGCGAGCACCACAGCCACGGCGAGGGCCTGGCCGACGCCGCGCTGCCCGACGTCGTCGTCTTCCCGCGCACGAACGACGAGGTTGCGGCCATCGTCCGCCTCTGTCATCTGTCGCGGGTTCCGGTGATCGCGTTCGGTGTCGGCACATCGCTCGAAGGCCACGTTGCCGCGCTGTACGGCGGCGTCTGCATCGATCTGTCCCAGATGAATCGCGTGCTGGAGGTCAATGCCGAAGATCTCGATTGCCGGGTCCAGGCCGGCGTTACGCGCGAGCAGCTCAACGCCGAGCTCAAGGGCAGCGGTCTTTTCTTCCCGATCGATCCCGGCGCCAACGCCACGATAGGCGGCATGGCGTCGACCCGCGCTTCCGGCACCAACGCCGTGCGCTACGGGACGATGCGCGAGAACGTCATGGGGCTGACCATCGTGGCCCCGGATGGCCGCGTGATCACCACCGGCGGCCGGGCGCGCAAGTCGAGCGCCGGCTACGATCTGACGCGCCTTTTCGTCGGCGCCGAAGGTACGCTCGGGGTGATCACCGAGATCCAGCTGCGTCTTTACGGCGTCCCCGAGGCGATCGCGGCGGCAGTCTGCCAATACGCGGACCTGGCCGGCGCAGTCAACACGGTGATCGCGGCGATGCAGACCGGCATCCCGGTCGCGCGGATCGAGTTGCTTGACGACGCGCAGATGGATGCATGCATACGCTATTCGAAGCTCGAAGGCTACCAGGCGCTGCCGACGCTGTTCTTCGAGTTCCACGGCAGCGACGCGGGCGTGCGCGAGCAATCGGCGACGATGCGGGCGATCAGCGACGAATTCGGAGGCAGCGAGTTCCAGTGGGCGACTCTGCCCGAGGATCGGACGCGGCTGTGGAAGGCGAGACACGCCGCGTACTACGCGACGCTTGCGCTGAAGCCGGGGACGACCGCCATGGCCACCGATGCATGCGTGCCTATCTCCCGTTTGGCCGATTGCATACTCGAGACCAAGGCCGACATCGAAAAAAGCGGCCTGACCGTCACGATCGTCGGCCACGTCGGCGACGGCAATTTTCATCTGGTCGTACTCTACGAGCCGGGCGACGCCGGCCAGCGCGCGCGCGCCGATGCGCTGGCGCGAGCCGTCAGCATGCGCGCGATCGCGATGGGCGGCACCTGCACCGGCGAGCACGGGATCGGCTGGCACAAGCTCGACCTGCTGGCGCAGGAACACGGCGAGGCGGTCGATCTGATGCGGTCGATCAAGCGCGCGCTCGATCCGCAAGGAATCATGAACCCGGGCAAGACGGTCCCGTTTTGACGGCGCTTCGGACGACTGGCGAGCGCTGAAGGCAAACCCTCGGCGAGAACTCCATGTATACGCTCTACTTCGGCAACAAGAATTATTCGTCGTGGTCGCTGCGCGCCTGGGTCTTGATGAAGGCATTCGCCATTCCGTTCGAGGAACATCGAATCACGCTCTATGAGCCCGATTCCCCCGAACGGATCCGTGTCCATTCGCCTTCGGGCAAGGTGCCCTGCCTGCGCGACGGCAGCACGATCGTCTGGGACTCGCTATCGATCGCCGAGTATCTTGCCGAGCGGCATCCGGGCATGTGGCCCGCCGACGCCACCACGCGCGCCTGGGCGCGCTCGGCAACCGCCGAGATGCATTCGGGCTACAGCGAGTTGCGCAACGAATTCGGGATGAACCTGCGCATACGGCAGAAGCGAAAAGCTTCGCCGGCGGTCGCCAGCGACATCGCGCGCATTACCGCGCTGTGGCGCGAGGGGCGAGAGCGCTACGGCCGCGGCGGAGATTTCCTGTGCGGCGCGTTTGGCATCGTCGACGCGTTCTACTGCCCGGTCGCGTATCGGTTCGACAGTTACGGCGTCTTGCTGGACGGCGCAGCGGCCGCGTACCACCGCGCGCTGCTCGACCTGCCGGCGATGCGCGAATGGGCCGAAGGCGCCGCGCTCGAGACTGAGCATGTTCCGATGCTCGACACCACGATGGCGCAGGCACAGCAGCAATGACTCGGCCGGGCGGCGGATGAGCGATCTCCTCGCCGCCTGGCGCGATCGCGTGTGCGCGGCGACGGCGGCGACGACGCCGCTGCGTATCGTCGGCGGCGGCAGCAAGGATTTCTACGGACAGCGTCTGGCCGGCGAGATCTTCGACGTCTCGGGTCACGCCGGCATCGTCGACTACGATCCGACCGAGCTGGTGATCACCGCGCGCTGCGGCACCCGATTGTTCGACGTCGAGCAGGCGATGGCGCGATCGGGCCAGATGCTCGCGTTCGAGCCGCCGCATTTCGGACCGAAGGCGACCATCGGCGGCTCGATCGCTGCGGGCCTGTCCGGACCGCGCCGGCCGTACGCCGGCGCCGTGCGTGATCTGGTGCTGGGCATACGGCTGCTCGACGGACGCGGGAACGAACTCGCGTTCGGCGGCCGGGTGATGAAAAACGTCGCCGGATTCGATGTCTCGCGGCTGATTGCCGGGTCGCTGGGGACGCTGGGCGTCATTCTCGAGGTGTCGCTGAAGTGTCTGCCGCTGCCGCGCGCGGAGATGACGCGAACCTTCGACCTGCCCGCCGACGAGGCGCTGCGCAAGCTCAACGCGTGGAGCGCGGCGCCGCTGCCCTTGTCGGCGAGTTGCTGGCACCAGGGTCGGCTGCATGTACGCTTGTCCGGCGCCGAAAGCGCGGTGGCGGCCGCGGCGCGGCGATTGGGCGGCGAGCCGCTCGACGACGCCGCCAGCTACTGGGCCGCGGTGCGCGACCAGACGCATGCTTTTTTCGCGCCCTTTCGCCAAAAGAATGAAGGCGACGCTGCGGCGCAGCGCGGACCGGCGCTGTGGCGCCTTTCGGTACGCGCGACCGCGCCGCACACGACGTTCGGAGGTGCGACGATGATCGAATGGGGCGGCGCACTGCGCTGGCTTGCCGCGCAGGAAGAGGGCGACACCGAGCGGGCTCGCGCCTGGGCCGCGGCGCACGGAGGTCATGCCACCCTGTTCCGCGCCTCCGACAAGTCCGCCGGCGTGTTCCAGCCGTTGCCTCCCGCGCTGCTCGCGTTGCATCAGCGCGTGAAAGCGGCGCTGGACCCGGCCGGCATTTTCAATCCGGGCCGGATGTACGCGGAGCTCTGACAGGACCCTGGATGGAAACGCATCTGGCCGACTTCATCCGGGACACCTCCGACGGACGCGATGCGGCATCGATATTGCGCGCCTGCGTACATTGCGGCTTCTGCACGGCCACCTGCCCG